>JBBQVP010000034.1:0-28512 GCA_038211455.1 Burkholderiales bacterium | reverse complement strand
AGTCGCGCCTTCGTTTTGTCCTCTGCTGCACCAAGGGGGTGCGGGGTTCCTTCCCCGTACTCCTCCACTGACCGGGAGCATTCATGACCTATTCCCTGACCGAACGTAAGCGCATCCGCAAGAGCTTTGCCAAGCGGGCGGCTGTGCTCGACGTGCCCTTCCTGCTGGCCACACAACTGGAGTCCTTCACCGCGTTCCTGCAGGCGATGGTGCCGGGCGAGGCGCGGAAGAACGAGGGGCTGCAGGCGGCCTTCACGTCGATCTTTCCGATCAGCAGCCACTCGGGCAACGCGCGCCTGGAGTTCGTCAGCTACGCGCTGGGCGAGCCTCCGTTCGACGTAACGGAATGCCAGCAGCGGGGCCTCACGTTTGCGAGCCCGCTCCGGGCCAAGGTACGCCTCACGATCCTGGACAAGGAAGCGGCCAAGCCGACGATCAAGGAGGTGAAGGAGCAGGAGGTCTATATGGGCGAGATCCCGCTCATGACCACCACGGGCTCGTTCGTCATCAACGGCACCGAGCGCGTCATCGTCTCCCAGCTGCACCGCTCCCCTGGGGTGTTTTTCGAGCACGACCGTGGCAAGACGCACAGCTCGGGCAAGCTCCTGTTTTCGGCGCGCGTGATTCCCTACCGCGGCTCGTGGCTCGACTTCGAGTTCGATCCGAAGGACTACGTGTATTTCCGCGTCGACCGGCGCCGCAAGATGCCTGTGACCATCCTTCTGAAGGCGCTCGGCTACACGCCGGAGCGGATCCTGAAGGAGTTCTTCGCGTTCGATACCTTCCATATCGAGTCCTCGCATGTGCGGTTCGACCTCGTGCCCGAGCGGCTGCGCGGCGAAGTGGCGCGTTTCGAGATCACCGACAAGTCCGGCAAGACCCTGGTGGCCAAGGACAAGCGCATCACGGTGAAGCACATCCGCGACATGGATGCAGCCGGCATCAAGAAGATCGACGCCCCGGATGAGTATCTGCTCGGACGCACGCTGTCGCACAACGTCGTCAGCGCGGACGGCGAAATCGTGGCCAATGCCAACGACGAGATCACGGAGACCCTGCTCGCGCAGTTGCGCGAGTCGAAGGTGTCGAAGATCCAGACCCTGTTCATCAACGATCTCGACCAGGGCGGCTACGTATCGCAGACGCTGCGCATCGACGAAACCACCGACATGAACGCGGCGCGCATCGCCATCTACCGGATGATGCGCCCTGGCGAGCCCCCCACCGAGGATGCGGTCGAAGCCCTGTTCAACGGCCTGTTCTTTGCCGAGGAGCGCTACGACCTGTCGTCTGTCGGCCGGATGAAATTCAATCGCCGCGTCGGTGCGCCGAGCGAGTACAGCTGGCAGCTGCGGCTGAAGAACCTCGCCCTTCCCAAAGATGCGGAAGAGTCGGTTCGCGAGTACTTCGGCCACCCGCCGGAAATGCACCTCTCGAAAGTGAGTCTCGAAGGCATAGACAGCCCGGAAGCCGCGCAGCAGGCCGTGGACAAGATGTTCCAGGATCTCAAGGCCAAGGGCGTCGACAAGCAGAAGCTCGATGTGAAGATCGAGCAGCGCCTGACGCTTTCGCCAAAGGATATCGTCGAAGTGATCCGTATCCTGGTCGAACTGCGCAACGGCCGCGGCGAGATCGACGACATCGACCATCTCGGCAACCGGCGTGTGCGTTCGGTCGGCGAACTGGCGGAGAACCAGTTCCGCGCGGGACTTGTGCGCGTGGAGCGCGCGGTGAAGGAGCGGCTCTCGCAGGCCGAGTCCGACAACCTGATGCCGCATGACCTGATCAATGCCAAGCCGATTTCGGCGGCAATCAAGGAGTTTTTCGGTTCCTCCCAGCTGTCGCAGTTCATGGACCAGACCAATCCGCTGTCGGAGATCACGCACAAGCGCAGGGTTTCGGCTCTTGGACCCGGCGGCCTGACGCGCGAGCGCGCCGGCTTCGAGGTACGCGACGTGCATCCGACGCACTATGGCCGGGTCTGCCCGATCGAGACGCCTGAGGGCCCGAACATCGGCCTGATCAACTCACTCGCGCTGTACGCGCGCACCAACAAGTACGGTTTTCTCGAGACGCCATACCGCAAGGTGATCAACAGCAAGATCACCGACCAGATCGACTTCCTGTCGGCGATCGAGGAAGGCAACTTCGTGATCGCCCAGGCGAACGCGGAGATCGACAAGCATGGCAAGCTGGTGGGCGCGCTGGTCTCGTGCCGCAACAAGAACGAGTTCTCGCTGTCGACGCCCGATCGCGTCGAGTACATGGATATCGCGCCGGCTCAGATCGTTTCCGTCGCGGCCTCGCTGATCCCGTTCCTCGAGCACGACGACGCCAACCGCGCGCTGATGGGCTCGAACATGCAGCGCCAGGCCGTTCCCTGCCTGCGCCCGGAAAAGCCGCTGGTCGGCACCGGCGTGGAACGCACCGCGGCAGTCGACTCAGGCACCTGCGTGGTCGCGCTGCGCGGCGGGCTCGTCGATTACGTCGACGCGAACCGTATCGTCGTGCGCGTGAACGACGACGAGACGGTGCAGGGTGACGTCGGTGTGGACATCTACAAGCTCACCAAGTACACCCGCTCGAACCAGAACACGAACATCAACCAGCGCCCGATCGTGAAGCAGGGCGAGCGCCTGGCCAAAGGGGACGTGATCGCCGATGGCGCCTCCACGGACCTGGGTGAACTCGCGCTCGGCCAGAACATGCTGGTCGCGTTCATGCCCTGGAACGGCTACAACTTCGAGGACTCGATCCTGATCTCGGAGCGTGTGGTGGCCGAAGACCGGTTCACCTCGATCCACATTGAGGAACTTACGGTCGTCGCGCGCGACACCAAGCTTGGCGCCGAGGAAATCACGCGCGATATCTCGAACCTGTCCGAGGGGCAGCTGGCGCGCCTGGATGAGTCGGGCATCGTCTACATCGGCGCCGAAGTCGAGGCCGGGGACGTCCTTGTGGGCAAGGTCACGCCGAAGGGCGAGACGCAGCTCACGCCGGAAGAAAAGCTCCTGCGCGCGATCTTCGGCGAGAAGGCATCCGACGTGAAGGACACCAGCCTGCGGGTTCCCTCGGGAATTTCGGGCACCGTGATCGACGTCCAGGTCTTTACCCGCGAGGGCATCGAGCGAGACAAGCGCTCGCAGCAGATCATTGAAGACGAACTGCGCCGCTACAAGACCGACCTTGCCGACCAGATGCGGATTGTCGAGACCGACACTTTCGAGCGCCTTGAGCGCCTGCTGAACGGCAAGACCGCCAACGGCGGCCCGAAGAAGCTCGCCAAGGGCACCAAGATCACCAAGGCCTATCTGGACAGCGTCGAGCGCTATGACTGGTTCGACATCCGACTGGCGACAGAAGAGTCGGCCGGGCAGGTCGAATCGCTGAAGGAGTCGATTGCGCAGAAGCGGCGCGAATTCGACGCCGCATTCGAGGCCAAGAGGAAGAAACTCACCCAGGGCGACGAACTGCCGCCGGGCGTGCTGAAGATGGTCAAGGTGTATGTCGCGGTCAAGCGCCGCCTCCAGCCTGGCGACAAGATGGCCGGCCGTCACGGCAACAAGGGGGTGATCTCCAAGATCACGCCAGTGGAGGACATGCCGCACATGGCCGACGGTACGCCGCTGGATATCGTGCACAATCCGCTGGGCGTGCCCTCGCGGATGAACGTCGGGCAGATCCTCGAGACGCACCTGGGCTGGGCTGCCAAGGGTCTGGGGCTCAAGCTGGGCGAGATGATCAAGCAGCAGGCGAAGGCCGTCGAGATCAAGAAAATGCTGCAGAAGATCTACAACTCCAGCGGCCGGGAAGAGGGCGTCGAGCACTTTTCAGACGAGGAGGTCGTGCAGCTGGCGAACAACCTCAAGGGCGGTGTGCCCTTCGCGACGCCGGTCTTCGATGGCGCATCCGAGTCCGAAATCAACGGCATGCTCGAAATGGCCGGCCTGCCGACTTCCGGACAGGTCACCCTGTTCGACGGGCGCACGGGCGAGGCGTTCGACCGCCAGGTCACGGTTGGCTACATGCACGTGCTCAAGCTGCACCACCTGGTCGACGACAAGATGCACGCGCGTTCCACCGGACCGTACTCCCTGGTCACCCAGCAGCCGCTGGGCGGCAAGGCGCAGTTCGGCGGGCAGCGCTTCGGCGAGATGGAAGTCTGGGCGCTGGAAGCCTACGGCGCCGCCTACACGCTGCAGGAGATGCTCACCGTCAAGTCGGATGACATCAACGGGCGCACCAAGGTGTACGAAAACATCGTCAAGGGCGATCACAAGATCGAGGCCGGCATGCCGGAGTCGTTCAACGTGCTCGTGAAGGAAATCCGGTCGTTGGGTATCGACATCGACCTCGAGCGTTACTGAGATTAGGACTGAGGAGTCGCGATGAAAGCACTACTCGAACTGTTCAAGCAGGTTCAGCAGGACGAAGAATTTGACGCGATCAAGATCGGGCTCGCATCGCCCGAGAAGATCCGTTCGTGGTCGTACGGGGAGGTCAAGAAACCCGAGACCATCAACTACCGCACCTTCAAGCCGGAGCGGGATGGCCTGTTCTGCGCCAAGATCTTCGGGCCGATCAAGGACTACGAGTGCCTTTGCGGCAAGTACAAGCGCCTGAAGCATCGTGGCGTGATCTGCGAGAAGTGCGGCGTCGAAGTGACGCTGGCCAAAGTCCGCCGCGAGCGGATGGGCCACATCGAGCTCGCCTCGCCGACCGCGCACATCTGGTTCCTCAAGAGCCTGCCGTCGCGTCTGGGCCTGGTGCTCGACATGACGCTGCGCGACATCGAGCGCGTGCTGTATTTCGAGGCGTTCGTCGTGACCGATCCCGGCATGACGCCGCTCAAGCGCTGCCAGCTGCTCACCGAAGACGATTACCTCGCCAAGGTTGAGGAGTTCGGCGATGACTTCTCCGCCGCGATGGGCGCCGAGGGCATCCGCGAACTGCTGCGCTCGATCGACCTCGTGTACGACATCGAGCAGATCAGGAAGGACCTCGAGGCGACGACCTCGGACGCCAAGCTGAAGAAACTGGCAAAGCGGCTCAAGGTCATGGAAGGCTTCAAGAATTCCAACATCAAGCCCGACTGGATGGTGATGGAAGTGCTGCCGGTGCTGCCGCCGGAACTGCGCCCCCTGGTTCCGTTGGATGGAGGCCGCTTTGCGACTTCCGACCTGAACGACCTGTATCGCCGGGTGATCAACCGCAACAACCGCCTGAAGCGCCTGCTCGAGCTCAAGGCCCCCGAGATCATCGTGCGCAACGAAAAGCGCATGCTCCAGGAAGCCGTCGATTCGCTGCTCGACAACGGCCGCCGTGGCAAGGCGATGACCGGCGCGAACAAGCGTCCGCTCAAATCGCTTGCCGACATGATCAAGGGCAAGGGCGGCAGGTTCCGCCAGAACCTTCTCGGCAAGCGCGTCGACTATTCCGGCCGTTCGGTCATCGTCGTCGGTCCGCAGCTGAAGCTCCACCAGTGCGGCCTGCCGAAGAAAATGGCGCTCGAACTGTTCAAGCCGTTTATCTTCAACAAGCTTGAACTGCTCGGCCTCGCCACCACGATCAAGGCGGCCAAGCGCCTGGTCGAGCAGGAAGTGCCCGAGGTCTGGGATATCCTCGAAGAGGTCATCCGCGAACACCCGGTGATGCTGAACCGCGCGCCGACGCTGCACCGCCTGGGCATCCAGTCGTTCGAGCCCGTGCTGATCGAAGGCAAGGCCATCCAGCTGCACCCGCTGGTCTGCGCCGCGTTCAACGCCGACTTCGACGGCGACCAGATGGCCGTTCACGTCCCTCTGTCGCTGGAAGCGCAGATGGAGGCGCGCACGCTGATGCTCGCCTCGAACAACGTTCTGTCACCCGCCAACGGCGAGCCGATCATCGTCCCGTCGCAGGACATCGTGCTGGGCCTTTACTTCGGCACGCGTGAGAACAAGAACGCCAAGGGCGAGGGGATGGCGTTTGCGAACCTCGCCGAGGTCTCGCGCGCCTACGAGTCGCGCAAGGTCGACCTGCACGCCCGGGTCCTGGTGAGGATCAAGGAGTTCGACGTGGCGCTCGACGGCACCAGGACCGAGAAGACCACGCGCTACGAGACCACGGTCGGCCGGGCGCTGCTCTCCGAGATCCTGCCGCCCGGGCTCCCGTTCCCGCTGATCAACAAGGCACTGAAAAAGAAGGAGATTTCCAAACTCATTAACGCGTCATTCCGCCGCTGCGGGTTGCGCGAAACGGTGATCTTCGCCGACAAGCTCATGCAGGCCGGGTTCACGACGGCCACGCGCGGGGGCATCTCTTTCGGCGTCAAGGACATGCTGATCCCGTCGGTCAAGAAGGAACTGCTCGCGAAGGCGGAGCAGGAGGTCAAGGAAATCGAGAGCCAGTACACCTCCGGGCTGGTCACGATTGGCGAGCGCTACAACAAGGTCGTCGACATCTGGTCGCGGTGCGGAGACCAGGTCGGCAAGGCGATGATGGAGGAACTCGGCAAGGAGATCGTCAAGGATTCGGAAGGCAACACGCTCAAGGATGCCAAGGGCCACGACGTGTACCAGGAGTCCTTCAACTCAATCTACATGATGGCCGATTCAGGGGCACGCGGCTCGGCGGCGCAGATACGCCAGCTGGCTGGCATGCGCGGGCTGATGGCCAAACCGGACGGCTCGATCATCGAGACGCCGATTACGGCGAATTTCCGCGAAGGCCTGAATGTGCTGCAGTACTTCATCTCGACGCACGGCGCCCGCAAGGGACTGGCCGATACGGCGCTGAAGACTGCGAACTCGGGCTATCTGACACGGCGCCTGGTCGACGTGACCCAGGATCTGGTCGTCATCGAGGAGGATTGCGGCACGAGCAACGGCGTGTCGATGAAAGCGCTGGTCGAGGGAGGGGAAGTTGTCGAGGCGCTGCGCGAGCGCATCCTTGGCCGGGTCATGGCTGTCGACCTGCCACATCCCGAGACGCAGGACACGCTGTTCCATGCCGGTGAACTCGTCGAGGAAGAGCACGTCGACCGCATCGACGAGCTCGGGATCGATGAAGTCAAGGTTCGTACGCCGCTGACCTGCGATACGCGCTGGGGCCTGTGCTCCCGCTGCTATGGCCGTGACCTGGGCCGTGGTTCGCTGGTCAACGTTGGCGAAGCGGTGGGCGTGATTGCCGCGCAGTCGATCGGCGAGCCGGGAACGCAGCTGACGATGCGCACTTTCCACATCGGCGGCGCGGCATCGCGGACTGCGGTGCAAAGCAGCGTCGAGGCGAAATCGAACGGAACGGTCCGGTTCACGCCGCTGATGCGCTATGTCACCAACGCCAAGGGCGACAAGGTGGTCATCTCCCGCTCGGGTGAAGTGATGATCGTAGACGACAGCGGCCGCGAGCGTGAGCGCCACAAGGTGCCTTACGGCGCCATGCTGCTGGCAACTGACGGCAAGGTGGTCAAGGCCGGCGTGCTGATGGCGAGCTGGGATCCGCACACCCGCCCGATCATCACCGAATACGCGGGTACGGTGCGGTTCGAGAACGTCGAGGACGGCGTGACGGTCGCCAAGCAGGTGGACGAGGTGACGGGGCTCTCTACGCTCGTCGTGATCGATGCCAAGCGGCGTTCGAGCAAGATGGAAAAGGGCGTCCGTCCGCAGGTTCGCCTGATCAACGCAGACGGTGAGGACGTGCGCATTGCCGGCACCGACCACGCGGTCAGCATCGCGTTCCAGGTAGGCGCTGTCATCGCGGTGCGCGACGGCCAGGAGGTGAAGGTGGGCGAAGTGCTTGCCCGTATTCCGCAGGAATCCTCGAAGACGCGCGACATCACGGGCGGCCTGCCGCGCGTGGCCGAACTGTTCGAGGCGCGTGCGCCGAAGGACGCCGGCATGCTCGCCGAGATCACCGGCACGGTTTCGTTCGGCAAGGACACGAAGGGCAAGCAGCGCCTCGTGATTACCGACCTGGAAGGTGTGCAGCACGAGTACCTGATCCCGAAGGACAAGCACGTGCTGGTGCACGACGGCCAGGTGGTGAACAAGGGCGAGATGATCGTAGACGGGCCGGTCGATCCGCACGACCTGCTGCGCCTTCTCGGTGTGGAAGCGCTTGCGCGCTACATCATCGACGAGGTGCAGGATGTTTATCGCCTGCAGGGCGTGAAGATCAACGACAAGCACATCGAGGTGATCGTGCGCCAGATGCTGCGTCGCGTGCAGATCGAGAATCCGGGCGAGGCAGGCTTCATCACCGGTGAGCAGGCGGAGCGCGCGGAGGTGTATGACAAGAACGACCGGGCCCTGAAGGATGGCAAGGAGCCCGCGACGTTCTCCTACATGCTGCTCGGCATCACCAAGGCCTCGTTGTCGACCGATTCGTTCATCTCGGCGGCCTCCTTCCAGGAGACCACCCGGGTGCTGACCGAGGCGGCGATCATGGGCAAGAAGGACACTCTGCGCGGTCTGAAGGAAAACGTCATCGTCGGCCGGCTGATTCCGGCCGGAACCGGCATGGCGTACCACAACATGAGAAAGCAACAGGCCGCCGAGCCGGTGCCGCAGGAATTCGCCCCCACGGGCGAAGGCGAGGAAGCGCCGGTGGAGGAAGCCAGCGCCGGGGAGTAAAGGAAGGAACAGGGACGGAATCGGTCCCTTCCGCGCGGTGCGCGGGGCCTTCCCGGCCCCCGTACCTCCCGGTGGCTTCGGAGTTGCGGTTGCGGTAGGAAACAGGGCGGCGAGAGCTGCCCTATTTTTTTGCGGGCGTTTAGAATCCCAGGCAAGGGGAAACGCGTGCTCAGACCGAAACACCTACCGCAGAGCCTGTATACCAACTCGGAGACGCCCGGCGAGGTGCCGCGCGGAGGGTCGGTGCAATACTGGGTTGCCGCGATCCTGGTTGTCGTCGCGCTGCTCGCTGTGGCGTTCAATTCCTCGCATACTGCCGCGATCCGCGAGGCGCTGGTTTCAGGCGCTGACAAAGTCGCCCAGCACGCGGCGGCACCTCCTCCACCGCCTCCTCTTCAACGGCCGAAAGCCGCAGTGCCCGATGCGCAGGTCGCAGTACCCAAGCCGCCCGCCCGGCCCGTGCCGCAAGACGACCTGGCGCGGCCGCTGGAGTTCTACTTCGCACGCTGGGGGGTGGCCGAAGCGCTCTCGCCGATCGGCTGGACTTCACGCGTGGAGATCCGCGCCTCGGCGAAGGGCGGTGCGGTCGCCCGTATCTGGGTCACCTGTCCCAAGGGCGTCTGCGACGGAGGCGAACTTCCGGTCAACGTGGTGGCGCACCTGCAGAAGAAGGACATGACGGCCTTCCTCGGCATCGAACGGCGCGAGCCGGACCGTGTCTGGACTCTGCTGCTGCGTCCCGCGCCGGGCCGCCCGGACGAACTCGAGCGCTGGGAGTGGTACGGCCCCCCGGGGTCGAACGTGCGCACCCAGAGCCTGCTCGGCCACGTCCGCAGGATTCAGGCAGACGGGACCTCCCGCTGAGTTCTGCTAGCGGATGTCCCGGCGCCCGAGGCTGCGCGCGCGGACCTTGCCGTTCACGAACTGCAGCATGATCGAGTACTCGCTGCCGACCCAGGTGCTGCTACTGCCAGTCATACCGAGGATTGAGATCGCCGAGGTGTCGTTCGGCTTGCCAAGGATCGCCACCACCTCCGCCTCGGTCATGCCTTCCCTGATCCGGTCGTAGTTGTCCGGGTTGACCTGGCTGCATGCGGCGAGCGACAGGGCGAATACGATCGGCAGGCAGCGGCGCAAGAGGGTATCCATGGGCAGGCGATACTATAATCCGTTCAACGCGATCCGGGAGGGTGCATGGGCAACGTCAAGGAACTGAAATCCACGGCTGGCGCCGATCGCGCCGCGCGGGTCGATCTCGCGGCCGCGTTCCGGCTCGCTGTGCGGCTCGACATGCATGAAGGCGTATGCAACCACCTTTCCCTGATGCTGCATGGCGGTACCGACCGCTTCCTGCTGAATCGCTTCGGCCTGCACTGGAGCGAGGTGACAGCATCGAACCTGCTCACCCTGGATGCCGAAGGCAGGATTCTCGAAGGCGAAGGCACGTTTGAGAAAACTGCGTTCTACATCCACTCCAGAATCCATCTCGCGAACCCCAACGCGACCTGCGTGCTGCACACCCACATGCCATACGCCACATCCCTGACACTCACGCAACCGGGCAGGTTGCAGATGGTCGAGCAAAACGCGCTGCGTTTTTTTGACGACATCGCGTATGACGACGAATACAACGGTCTGGTGGTCGACAACGCGGAGGGTGACCGTTTGGCGCGAGCGCTCGGTGCCAGGAAGGTGATGTTCCTGGCCAACCACGGCGTAGTCGTGGTCGGCAGAAGTGTCGCCGAAGCGTTCGACCTGATGTATTACCTTGAGCGGGCGTGCCGGTTGCAGGTCCTCGCACTGTCCACGGGCAGCAGGCTGCGCCCGGTGCGCGACGAGGTTGCGCGCGATACGTATGCGATGCTGCAGGAACAGAACACGCTGTACTCCGAAGCGCATTTCGGCGCCTTGAAGCGCATCCTCGATCGCGAGGAGCCCGACTATTCCGCCTAAGACGCCCACTGGCGCGCTGATTCGCGCGCTGATCCGTTCCGCGACGCTGGACGACCTGCCTGCCATTCAGGGCATCTACGCACATCACGTGCTGAACGGGCTGGCTTCGTTCGAAGAGGTTCCGCCCGGACTGGACGAAATGACGCGACGTTTCAACGACGTCACTGGTCGCGGCCTGCCCTACCTTGTCGCAACGACGGGCAGTGCGCCGGACGGTGTTGTGCTCGGTTACGGGTATTGCGGCCCGTTCCACACGCGTTCCGCCTACCGCTTCTGCATCGAGGACTCGGTGTACGTCAAGCAGGGCATGCACGGCAAGGGTATCGGCCGCGCGTTGCTGAGCGCGCTGATCGAGCGGGTCACCGACCTGGGCTACCGGCAACTGGTGGCGGTGATCGGGGACAGCGGGAACGCCGGGTCGATCGGCCTGCATGCAAGCCAGGGATTCATCCGGGCCGGCCTGCTGCGCTCGTCGGGTTACAAGTTCGGCCGCTGGGTGGATACGGTGACAATGCAGCGCCCGCTCGGGCGGGGCGACGGCAGTAAACCTGCAAGTGATCCTGCTTTGGCGTGACTCAGTGCGCGGGTGAGCCTGCGCTGCGCTGCTCGGCCATTTTCAGCAGCGCGTAGAGGGTGCCCAGGCGGGGAATTGCCACGCCGTGCCGGTGTGCGATTCGGACCACGTTGCCGAGCAGGGCTTCGGTTTCCATCGGACGTCCGGCGAGGAAATCCTGCCCCATGCTGGAAACGTAGTTCGGCAGCTTGCGCGTGCCTGCGATCAGCTTGTCTATCGTATCTTCCGGCAGGGGGTGGCCGTCGGCCGCCGCGACGCTCGAAAATTCCCCGATCGCCTCACGGATGAACCCGGTGGTTTCTTCGCTTCCCAGCATATCGCGGGTACCCAGCCCTCCGCCCAGCGCGGACACCGGGTTGAGCACGGTATTCCAGGCGCACTTCAGCCAGCGTGCTCCGACGATGTCCTCGCTGACGGCGCCACTCGAGCCGCCCTTCTTCAGTAGTTCCGCGACCCGTTGCGCGGTCTCGGACGCGCCTTGCGGATATCGGCCGAGCACGAGACGCGTGAATTCCGAGTGATGCTTGACCACGCCTCCCGCCTCCCGGCTGACCGCAGCGTAGGCGATGCCGGAAACAAGCTCGTTGCGCGGAAATGCGGCCGCGACCGGGGCTTCGATGCCGATCCCGTTGGCGACCAGCACGATGGCAGTCCGCTCACCGAGTGCAGGTTCGATCAGGCGCACCGGATCGGTGTCCGCCGTGAGTTTGAGGCAGACCAGCAGGAGGTCCGCTTCGCCGCGGTATTCGGCACTTGAGCGCACCACCTGCGCCGGCCGCCATGACAGGTCGCCGAGATGGCTCTCGATCCGGTAGCCTCCGGCGGCGATCGCATCGAAGTCCGAGCGTGCCACCGCCGAGACCTCGCAGCCGGCGCGGGCCAGCACGCCCCCGTAGAACGCGCCGATCGCCCCGGCGCCAATGACGAGGATCCGCGGCGCCGCAACGACCTCAGGCATTGCCGGTGACGAGGACAACCTTTCCCTTGACCTGTCGGGCCGCCATCATCTTGAGCGCGTCTGCGGCTTTCTCGAGCGGGAATGTGGCGGTGATATGCGGTTTGAGTTTCCCCTCGCGAAACCACTTGCCGAGCTGCGCGATGCTCTCCACGAAGGCCTTGGGCTCGCGCTTCGTGTAGTCGCCCCAGAAAACGCCGACGATCGAGCAGCCCTTGAGCAGCGTGAGGTTGAGCGGGATCTTCGGGATATCGCCTGCCGCAAAGCCGATCACCAGCAGGCGGCCGCGCCATGCGGTAGAGCGCAGAGCGAGCTCCGTGTACTTGCCACCGACCGGGTCGTAGACGACGTCCACGCCGCGCCCGCCGGTGATCGCCTTGATTCGCTCGCGCATGTCTTCGGTCGCGTAGTTGATGACCTCATCCGCGCCGTGCTGCGTGCAGACTTCGAGTTTCTCCGCGCTGGATGCGCAGGCGATTACTTTGGCGCCGAGCGCTTTGCCGATTTCGATCGCCGAGATCCCCACGCCGCCGGCCGCGCCAAGCACGAGCAGGGTTTCGCCCGCCTTCAGCGCACCGCGGTCGCGCAGCGCGTGATCGGAGGTGCCGTAGGTGAGGATGAAAGAGGCCGCCGTCTCGAAATCCATGCCCTCAGGCATCGGGATCAGGCGATCCTCCTCGGTCTTCGCTTCCTCTGCAAAAGCCCCCGCGCCGGTAAACGCAATCACCTTGTCGCCGGGCTTGAAGCGGGTCACGCCTTCGCCGACCGACTTGATCACGCCCGCGAGCTCGCTGCCGGGCGAAAACGGCAGGGAGGGCTTCATCTGGTACTTGTTTTCGATGATCAGCACGTCAGGGAAGTTGACGCTCGCCGCCTTCACCGTCACGACCACCTCGCCTTTTCCGGGGACGGGCGACGGGACCTCTTCATAGACAAGCGTATCGGGCGGGCCGAACGCCTTGCAGAGCACTGCTTTCATGTTCGTTTCGCAGGTTGAGCCGAAGGAAGGAGAATGATAGCTTAGGATGCATGTCGTACTGCCTGGATCACTACCCGCCGCAGCCCGAAGCGACATGCCGATTGTTGCCAAAAATCGGGCGGAGTCCTTTGCAGTAGCGGCGTCCACGTTCAATTGTTGCCATCTACCAGCCGGATCCCATGCCCCAATCAACGACGTTCTCGGTGTTCCTGAAGCGCGATTGCCCGACCTGCCAGCTGGTCGCGCCGACCGTGCGCGCTTTGTCGGCCGGCGAATCTGCGACTGCGGTCTATTCCCAGGACGACCCCGGTTTTCCGGAAAACCTCAGCGGTGTCGTGGACGACCGTGAACTCGGCGCCTCATTCCGCCACGGGATCGAGATCGTTCCCACACTGATCCGTTTTGAGGGCGGTCGCGAGGTCACGCGCACCGAGGGCTGGGACATCGGCGAATGGCGCAGGGTCACGGGGATTGCGACCCTTGGAGAAGGGATGCCCCAGTTGCGACCCGGTTGTGGCTCGAAGAGCGTGGAGCCCGGCGTGGCCGAGTACCTGCAGGTCCGGTTCGGTGACCCGGGACTCGCATCGCGCAAGATCGAGTTCGGCGAATACGACGATCCGGTCGAGGTGTGCTTCGAACGTGGCTGGAGCGACGGCTTGCCCGTTGTGCCGCCGACCGACGTGCGGGTCTTGCGCATGCTGCAGGGAACCACGCGCGCGCCCGGCGAGGTGGTGGGTGCGATACCGCCGAACCTCCCCGAATGTACGGTCGAGAAGGTCGCGATCAACGCGGTGATGGCCGGTTGCAAGCCCGAATACATGCCGGTGGTGCTTGCGGCAGTCGAGGCAGCACTTGAGCCGGTGTTCACGCTGCATGGCCTGCTCGCGACCACGTATTTCTCCTCACCGATCATCATTGTCAACGGACCGGTGGCAAAGCGCATCGGGATGAACGCAGGCCTCAACGTGCTCGGCCAGGGCAACCGCGCCAACGCCACCATCGGGCGCGCGCTGCAGCTTATCGTGCGCAACGTGGGTGGCGGGCGTCCCGGCGAGACCGACCGTGCCACGTTTGGCGGGCCGGGAAAATACACGTTCTGTTTTGCCGAAGACGAGACTGATCCGGGATGGGAGCCCTTGTCGGTGTCGCGCGGCTTTGCACGCGGCGCGTCCACGGTCACCCTTTTCCAGGGCGAGGGGGTGCAAGGGTTTGTCGACCAGAAATCCCGCTCACCGGAAGATCTTGCTCGCTCCCTGGCGATGGGCCTCAATGCGATCGGGCATCCCAAGACGGCGATGAGCCAGCGGGCGATCCTGGTGCTGTCGCCCGAGCACTATGCGATTTTTTCGGCCGCGAACTGGGACCGCAGACGCATCGAAGCGGCGATCAACGCGGCCACGGTGCGTCCGGGAAAAGACCTGGTCGCCGGCGCGCATGGCGTCGGCGAAGGCATACCAGCCTCGCAGTCCGGAGAGGATGTGCCGAAATTCTTCGAAGGCGGGCTGATGATCGTGCGTGCCGGTGGCCCGGCCGGCCTGTTTTCCGCAATCCTGCCCGGCTGGCTCGCCGGGAGAAACCGTATGGAATTGCAACCCGTAACCAAGGAGATCAAACCATGACTGGCATGCTATCAATGCGTGACCCGACCCCGGGGACCTCGCCGCTCAAGCGCCCGCGCCTGACCCCGCCGCCTTCTCTCGACGGCCTGACCGTGGGACTGTTCGACATCGGCAAGACGCGCACCAAGGAATTTCTCGACCGGGTCGAGAAGCGCCTGCATGAGCGCAATATCCGGACCGCGCGGTTCGGCAAGCCGACCAACGCGAAAGTCGCGACGCCCGAGAACCTGCAGAAGGTTGCCGCGGAAGCCGACGTCGTCCTGATCGCGCTCTCCGACTGAGGCTCATGCACGTCGTGCAGTCTGCACGACCTCATGAACCTCGACTCACGCGGCGTTCCGGGCGTATCCATCGTGACGACCGGCTTCACGGATGCCGTGGCCGCGCAATCGCAGGCTATCGGGTTCGAGCCCGCGATCGTGTACGTGCCGCACCCCATTCAGAACCGCACCGCGGAGGAACTGGACCAGATTGCCGACGCGGCCATCGAGTCCGCGCTTGGGATGCTGACCACCCCGGCTTGAGACAATGGGAAGCCATTTTTTCGAGGACTTCAACCCGGGCGCGGTCTTCGATACGTATTCGCGCACGATCACCGAGGGCGATCATTCCCTTTTCTGCGCGCTGGTCGGATATCACGTGCCGCTGTTCATCGACGCCGAATACGCGAAGAAGAGTTCCTACGGGCAGCGCATCTGCCCCAGCGCGCTGGTGATGTCGTTCTCGACGGCGATGACCGAAAGCCTTTTCCGCAGTAACGTTATCGCGCTGGTGTCGGTCGATAACGGCCGTTTCTTCGCGCCGCTGTTTCTTGGCGACACGATCCGCACCCAAGTCGAGGTGCTGAGCAGCAAGCCGACCTCAGATCCGTCGCGCGGCGTCGTGGTGTTTCGCGATACGGTCCTCAACCAGCACGACAAGGTGATCTTCCAGATCGAAAAGACGGTCCTGCTGAGGACCCGCGTGCAGCGCATCTGACAGCGCGCCAGTCTCCTCGCGCAGCTCGCCGGGCGTGTGGAAGTTCATCGCAGCCTGCCCCTCACTTTTTGCGCCGGTCAACAAAGCGCTGCGCCTTGGCGTCGCGGTCGGGGTCGTAGATTTCGTTGGCCGGCCCGAACTCGATGCGCGGGCGCACGCCACACGCGGCGACGGCCGCGCTTACGATCTCGGCGGAAAGCTGCGCGACGTCAGTTCGCGTTGATGCGGCGCGCACCACCATCTCGTCCATGGAATAGGGGTCGGCGGGATCTGCGTGCGCGACGACGATCTGGTACTCCTCCACGCCCGCCACGCGGCTGATGGCGTCCTGCAGCTGGTCGGGGCTCAGCAGCATGCCCTTCACCTTGATCAGGTCCTTGGTCCGCACCACCGGCCCCACGATGCGATCGCCATTGCGCCCGCAGTGCGGGCACGGCGTGTTGGCGAGCGACACGATGTCGCCGACCAGGTAACGCAACAGCACGGTGCCGCGCCGGTCCAGGTGGGTGAAGGCCAGCGCGCCGCGCTCGCCCTCCGGCAGGCGCCGACCGGTGTCCGGGTCCACGATTTCATGGAACAGCAGTTCCGGGGTGGGGTTGTGCCAGTCCCCTTCTTCGCGGCACTGCACGTAGGCGCCGGCTTCGGTTGATCCATATCGGTCGAGCATGATCGGTCGCGCAACCCCCAGCTGTCTCAGGCGCTCTCGCATGTCCTCGCGCATTCCCGGCGTGGTCGCCTCGCCGGTCAGCGCGCACACGCGCACGCTGCGCATGTCAGCGCCGAGTTCTCCTGCGCGGATGATCACGCGCCGCAGATAGCTCGGCACGCCCCACAGGACCGTTGCCCGATGCCGCTCGATCAGCCTCACGCCGTCCTCAAGCGAGCCGTGCACGTCGTAGCGCCCGTGCACCGCCCCCGGCATCGAGGCCACCACCGCGGCGCCGATGGCGTAGGCATTCTCGGCCGCGCGCACGAAGCTTCCCATCGGCGCAGGCGTCAGCGGAAACAGGTTGGCGATCACATCCATGCTGCGCAAGTCCGCGATGTCGGCGTTGCGCCGGCACTGGAAGAGGTTGGCCTCATAGTCGTGCGTGGTGACGTAGATCGGCGTGCGGGTGCCAGTCGTCCCGGTTGTGTAGACCACGTTCCACAGCGCGGTTTCTGGCAGGGGCAGGTCGGGAACCCTCAACCGGAAATTTTCCGGGTCGTGCATGAGGTCGTGCTTGGTGGTCAGCGGCAGCCGTTCGAGATCGTCGACGCTGCGGATCGCATCGAGGTCGACCTTCGCATCGGCCCAGCGGCGCCGGTAGAACGCATGCCCGCGCCGGCACAGGGCCAGCATTTCCCGCAGCCGCTCATTTTGTACGGCCCGGATCTCTTCCGGAGACTGACGAAGGAATTCCACGCGAGGATCTAGGCGGGAAGCACGGCCACCGCCTTGATTTCGATCAGCGCCCCCGGTCTTATCAAGCCCGCAACACGTACCCCGGTGGCAGCAGGGTAGGGCGGCCCGCCGAACACCTTGCGCCGCACCGCCGCGGTCTTGTCGTAGTCCTTGAGGTCGGTGAAATAGTCGGTCGTTTCGACCACATGCGAAAAATCGGCGCCGGCGGCGGCCAGCACGGCGGCCATCTTCTCGTAGATGTACTCGGTCTGCCGCGCGATATCGCCTTCGCCGACGAGTCCGCCCTTCGGGTCGGAGGCCGTCATGCCGGAGATGAACAGCAGGTTGCCGGCACGCACGGCCGGGGAGAACGTGTAGCGGTCGCTCCAGCCGCCGGCCGGCACGACTGCGGTATAGGATCTATTCACCTGTGCAGTTCCTCACGGTAGTTGGAGTGGCGGAAGAGAGTGGGAGTCGAACCCACACAGGACCGTCAGACGGCCCACACCGGGTTTGAAGTCCGGCCGCCCCACCGGGAGCGATTCCCTTCCGTTGATACACTTCGAACACTTCGCGCCGACAGTTTATCCTGCGCCGGCGCGTACCTGCATTCCTGATGTCGCGTTCAACTCCGGAGTGCCGCCGCCGCGGCTTTCGCCGCGGCGATGCCATCTGCAATCGCGTCTTTCAATTGGCCGCCGTATCCCGCGCGCACCGCGCCTGCGGCAAAGATCCCCGGCATGGCTGTCTGCAGGCCCGCATCGGTCAGCAGGTGGCCGCGTACGTCGCGCGGAATGGCAGCCGGCGCGAACTCGCTGGCCGGCTCGAGCCCGATATAGGGAAAGACGCCGCTGCATGCGATCTCGGATGCATGTTCTGCACCACCCTTGCGCAAGCGCACGGCCTGCACGGATTTTCCGCCGAGTATCGTGTCCACCTGCGACTCCCAGTGGACGAGGATGTTTGCCTGTCCGGCGACGCGGTCCACGAAGTGTTGCCGCGCCGAAAAGCGGTCTCCCCGATGCACCAGGTGCACCTGCTTTGCAAACGCGCTCAGCACCAGCGCTTCCTGCAACGCCGAATCGCCGCCGCCGACCACTACAACGTCCTGGCCCTTGTAGAACGGACCGTCGCAATCGGCGCAGTGCGAAACGCCGTTTTCCTCGAACTCGGACTCTCCCGGGACTTCCAGGCGCTTGAGCCTCGCGCCCGAGGCAATGATGACGGCGCGTGCGCGCTGCTCGCCCGCGTCGCTCCTCACCACAAGGACATTGCCGTCGCGCAGGATCGCCGAGGCCGAGGCGTTGATGTTCTTCGCGCCGAGCTTGGACGCCTCCATCATCATCCCCGCGGCCACGTCGCTGCCCGAGCCTTCTATCTCCCCGTCGAGTTCGTTGATGTTGGTCACCAGCCCGCCGAAGAACATCGTTTCCAGCATGGCCGTGGCAAGGCCTTCCAGCATGGCTTGCCTCGCGGCCGCGAGTCCGGTGATGCCGGTGCCGATGACGATCAGGTCGTATTGCTGCATGAAAGCTTTCCAGTGAGGTTGTAGTCTATGGCGCGGGCTTCGCGGCCGGGCCGAGGATGGGTTCGAAGTCCTTGCGCATCGTGCGCTGGTCGCCGACCCGTTGCGTGATGCCGAGCCGGTCCAGGCTTTCCAGGATCTCGATGACCCGGGTGCGGCCGATGTCGGTCCGGTCGCGGACCTGCGCTGCGCTGAACTTGCCGGCGGGAACCGCGCGCGCGACGGCCTCGGCGATGGCGGCGAACTGCGCCAGCGTCCCGCGCAGGTAGAAGCGTTCCGGCGTCACGCGCACGACCTCACCAGTCTTCGCCTTGCGGTGCATGAAGTCCTTGAGCAGCGGCGCCTTGATCGCTGTCGCGGCGGCGAGCTCCGTGAGCGTGAGGCTGCCGAATCCTGCGGCTTCGAGGACGGGCACAACGGCCTGCCACATTTTCTGGTCGGCTGGATTGTCGGTAGCGACGTGCCGCGGCAGGCGAGCAACCGCCCCGGCCAGTTCGATCTTCTTCTCGTCGGCGAGCAGGCGCAGCAGGATCGCGAACACAGCAGCGCTCTGCTCCGGCGCGCACTGTTTGCGCAGCACCGGGATTTCGATGCCGAGGGCCTGCGGTTTGTCGGCGTGGAAACGCTCGAGCGTCTGTCGCACGGAGGTCTTGATCGCTTCGATCGTCCCGCGCGGCAGGGCTGTGGGCGGTTCCTTGCCGATGACAATGAGTGCGTTCTGTTCCACCAGCGGCGCAAGATGCGCTTCATCGATGTTGTAATTTCGCCCGAACCACACAAGATCGATGCCTGAAGGCGTGCAGGCCGCCAATGCGACAAGGGCCGTTTTCGGATCGGGACTCTCGAGCGCCGCGAGTTGCATTGCGCGCCGCTCGGCGTTGCGCCGCTGGCGCGGCGCCCATGGGTCGATCACGATCCCGCCGCCGATCGTGCGCAGCGCCGACTGGTCGCGCAGGATGAAGCGGTCGCCGTTGAACGCCGGGACCGGGGAATCGACGATCAGCTGTGCGAGGCCGGATTCGCCGGGCCGGATCTCGGCGCCGCGGCGGATTGCGACCCGCGCCGTGACGTCGCGCGCGCCGTGATGCAGGTGCACCGGGGTCCAATGCTTCAGGGGCTTGGTTTCAGACGCAAGCAGGCGCAGGCGCACATCGATGCGCTGCGTGGGGGCATGCAGTGCGGGCGCGAGCACCCAGTCGCCGCGCGCGACATCGGCGAGTTCCACGCCGGTCAGGTTAAGCGCGCAACGCTCGCCCGCGACAGCCTCGGCTGCCACCTTCGCGTCCTTCTGGATGCCGCGTACACGCACTTCGGTGCCGGCGGGCGACGCGATCAAGCGGTCTCCGGCCGCGACACGGCCGTTGAAGACCGTGCCGGTGACTACCGTGCCGCTGCCCGCGACGCTGAACACACGGTCAATCGCAAACCGCAGGTGCCGGCCTTGCTGACTCTTCCGGCCAAGGGTCCTGGCCGCGTGCGCCAGCGCGTCGCGCAGGGGCGCGAGGCCCTCACCTGTGGTTGCCGAGACCGGGAGCACCTGGATCCCCGCGAGACCGGTCGGTGCGAGCAGTGTCTTCACGTCGGCAACGACCTCCGCGACCCGACCGGGCGCGACCCTGTCGGTCTTGGTAATCACCGCGACGCCGCGCCTGACCGACAGGAGTTCGACGATATGCAGGTGCTCGACGGTCTGCGGCATGACCCCGTCGTCCGCGGCCACGATCAGCATCACGTAGTCGATGCCGCAGACCCCGGCCAGCATGTTGCGCACAAACCGCTCGTGGCCCGGCACATCGACAAACCCGAGCGTGAGGTCCGAGTCAGGCAGCTTCCAGTAGGCGAAACCCAGGTCGATGGAAATGCCGCGCTTCTTCTCCTCCGGCAGCCGGTCGGTGTCCACGCCGGTGAGGGCTTTCACCAGCGTCGTCTTGCCGTGGTCGATATGGCCGGCGGTCGCAACGATCATGGCGCTTTGGCGGCCGGCAGAGGCAGGCTGTCCAGCTGCGTGGTGAATCCCGCTTCGTCCTCCAGGCAGCGCAAGTCGAAGATCAGTTCGCCCTCCCGAATGTGACCGACCACCGGCACCGGGAGGGCGCGGAAAGCAGCCGCCAGCGCGTCCGCCGCACCGCTGCGCCGCTTGCCCTGCGGCAGCATGCCGATCCCCGCACTGGGCAGGGTCTCCACCGGTAGGGCGCCGCTGCCGACCTGGCTGGTGCAGGCCACGATGCGCGCACTCGCGCGTCCGTCGAGTGCTTGCTCGATGCGCGGCAGGACGCGTTCGGCGAGTGCCTGGATCTCGGCCTGGGTGCGGGTCAGCAGGCGCAGCACCGGCAGTTCGCGCGCCAGGCGCTCCGGGTTGGCATACAGGCGCAGCACCGCCTCGAGCGCAGCGAGCCGCACCTTGTCCAGGCGCAGGGCGCGCTTCATCGGATTCTTGCGGATTCTGGCGATCAGGTCGCGGCGCCCGACGATCAGGCCGCATTGCGGCCCGCCGAGCAATTTGTCGCCGCTGAAGGTGACGATATCCGCGCCCTGCGCGAGCGCCTCGCGCGGTGTCGGTTCATGCGGCAGGCCGTAGTCCTCGAGGTTCACGAGCATGCCGCAGCCCAGGTCGTTGATCAGCGGCACACCGTGCTGCTTCGCAATTGCCGCCAGCTCGGCTTCGGGAACCGATGCGGTGAATCCCTGGATCGCGTAATTGCTTGCGTGCACCTTCATGATCGCGCCGCTGGCCTTGCCCAGCGCGTTCGCGAAGTCGTGCGGATGCGTCCGGTTGGTCGTGCCGACCTCGCGCAGCTTGCAGCCTGAACTCGCCATGATGTCCGGGATGCGAAACGACCCTCCGATCGCCACCAGTTCGCCGCGCGAGACGAGGACTTCCTTGCGCCGCGCCAGCGTATTCAGGCAGAGGTAGACCGCAGCCGCGTTGTTGTTGACGACGAGCGCCGCTTCCGCGCCGGTCAGGCGCGTGAGCCAGGATTCCACGTGGCTGTCACGCTCGCCGCGCGCGGCGCCGGCGATGTCGTATTCGAGATTGACCGGGCTCGCCATGGCGCCGGTGGCGGCGGCGATCGCGGACTGCGGATACAGCGCACGGCCGAGGTTGGTATGCAGCACCGTGCCGGACAGGTTGAACACCGGGCGCAATGAAGGGCGCAGCAGTGCTTCCACGCGCGATTCGCAGGCAGCGCAGAGCGCCTCGAGGTTTGGGCTGTCCGCGTCGGCTTCTGACGCGAGCCGCGCGCGCTGCTCGGCGAGGATTGTGCGAGCAACTTCCACCATCAGGCTGTGGCCATGGCGTTCCGCCAGCCGCAAGACTGCAGGCGAGGTCAGTAGACGATCTACCGACGGCAGGGATGCGCGTCCGCCGCGGCTCATGCTTTCCGGAAGTGCATCTGGGGCTTTCTTCGAGGGTTGTTCAGCCTGATTGTGCCACGCTCCTCGCGCCGTCCGTGCCATTCGGATGGCATTGCGCGGATGGCATTGCGAATCGTGCATACCCGCTTCGTCCAGGTATGACCTAGACTGCGCTGCGGTCTGTCCCGTGTTTACAGGGGCTGGCGCACAAACTGAGGACACATGAAGAAGATTCTCGAGGGCGTGGTTGTTCTGGACCTGACGCGCTTCTTTTCCGGCCCGCATGGCACGCTGATGCTCGCGGGCATGGGAGCGGAAGTCATCAAGATCGACGACCCCAAAACCGGCGATCCCACCGCGTTCGCGCCGCCGTTCGACGGCCCGCACGGAATTTCACTGGAAAAGAAGACCGGCTCGGACATGGGGCTCGCCTACCTCAAGCGGATGCGTGGCAAGAAATCGACCACCCTGGACCTTAAATCGGCGCGGGGAAGGGAGATCTTCCTCGCCATGGTTGCGAAGGCCGATGTGGTCGTGGAGAACTTCAGGGCGGGGGTCGCGAAGCGGCTCGGCATCGACTACGAGGCGCTGCGCGCGGTGAACCCTGCGATCATCTACTGCGCGCTGACCGGCTATGGTTCGACAGGACCCGCGAAGGACGACAAGGCCTACGACCTGATGGTGCAGGCCGCAACCGGGCTCATGAGCATGACCGGCCAGCCCGACGAACCGCCATCCAAGGCGGGATCGGCGCTGTCGGACGCGATTTCCGGCGTGTTCGCCGCGCACGGCGTGGTCGCGGCGCTGCTGCATCGCGAGCGCACCGGTGAGGGTCAGGCGATCGACGTCGCGATGAGCGATTGCCTGTTTTCGCTGCTGTTCGACGAGCCCATCGATTGCTACGATCGGCTCAATCTCGCGCCCAGGCAGGGCAATCGCATCATGCGCTTCTCGCCGTTCAACATTTTCAAGGCCAACGACGGATGGGTGGCGATCGGCACCGCGACGCACGCCGAATGGCTTTCGCTGCTCGAGGTCATGGACCGTGTCGAACTGAAGGACGATCCGGACATGATGAATATCGGCTGGCGGATCGTGAACAATGCGGCGGTCGAGGTTGTGGTGAATCAGTGGACGGCGGTGCGCACACGGCAGGAGGTCGTCGACGCGCTGACGCGCGCCGGGGTGGCCTGCAGCCTTGTGCGTTCGACCGAGGACGTCATGCGCTGGCCGCAACTGCTCGAGCGCGAGATGATCGTGCGACTGGTCAACCCGCTGACGGGAAAGGTCGCGGCCGCGTCGGGGCCGGGATTTCCGATCAAGTTCAGCCGCACGCCGGCGGGCTACGACACAGCGTCGCCGGTGCCCGGGGCGCACAGCGAGGAAGTCTTCGCCAGATACGCGGACCTGTCCGCCGAAGAAGTGCGGCAGTTGCGGCGTGATGGCATCATATGAACATCAGGGAGGAAGACAGGCGATGAGCAACGCAACGGCAATGTCGAGCGCGGTCCTGGAAGTCGAGGATGCGTTCGAAGCCAACGAACTGTTCCAGAAGAACGGCTGGACCGACGGCCTGCCCATCGTGCCGCCGACCGAGGCGGGTGTGGCGCGCTTTCTCGCCGCCGCGGGCCTTGCGGCCGGGGACGAGGTCGGCACCGAGCCGGTCCGCCGCCGCAAGATCACCGCCGAAAAGGTGGCGATTGCGGCCTTGATGGCCGGCTGCCTGCCCGAGTACATGCCGGTGGTGATCGCGATCGTCAAGGCAATGTGCAAGCCGGAACTGGGCCTGCACGGCAGCACCGCCAGCACCGGCGGCAGCGCGCCCTTCATCGTGGTGAACGGCCCGATCCGACAAAAGCTCGGCATGAACTCGACCCACAATGCGCTGGCCAATGGGAGCCGCGCCAACGCTTCCATCGGCCGCACCGTGCGTCTGTTCTTGCTTAACGTGCTGGGCGGCGTGCCGGGGCAGCTCGATCGCTCGACGCTCGGCCATCCGGGCAAGTTCACCTTCTGCGTGGCCGAGGACGAGGAAGACAGCCCCTGGCTGCCGCTGTCGGTCGAGCGCGGCATTCCTGCCGGCACCTCGGCGGTGACGGTGCTGTGCGTGGAGTCGCCCCACCAGATCATGAACGAGTGGACCCATGACCCGAAAGAGATCATCGAAACCTACGCCTCGGCGATCCGCAGCAACATGCTGACCTATTCGATCTGGGCCGGGAACTACGCGATCGTGATCCCGAAGCAGCACCGCGAGATCTTCAGCGAGGCGGGCTGGCAGAAAAAGGAAATCCGCGAGGCCACATTCGAAGCGGCCAAGGTCACGCGCGGCGAATGGCGCACGGTCGGGAAATCCGCGGTGGCCGGGCGCAAGGACGAGAACGAGATCTACCGCGCGCTGCGCACGCCCGACGACCTGCTGGTGGTCGCCGCCGGCGGGCCCGCGGGTGGTTTTGCGGCGATCGTGCCGCCCTGGTATGGAAAGAAGTCCCTAGCAATCACGCTGCCCATAGAGGAGAAGGTGTAATGACACTCAGAGTCCTGGACCCGCGTCTGGAGGCCGACGGAGAGGCGCTGCGCCTCGCCCCGCCGCTCACCTCGCTCAACGGCGCGCTGATCGGCATGATCGACAATGCCAAGATCGGCACCGAGCGGTTTTTCGATTTCGTCGAGGAGATTTTGCGCAAGGACTATGGCGTGCGCGAAGTCATCCGCCGCCGCAAGCCCGATTCCTCGCGTCCCGTGCCACCGCAGATGCTCGCCGAGCTCAGCGGCGCTGACGCGATGCTCTCCGCGATCGGCGACTGAGGGAGCTGCTCGTCGTGCAGTCTGCACGACGCCATTGAAGCGGAACGGCTCGGGATCCCGGCGGTTGCGGTGATCACCGAGCGCTTCATCCGCAGCGCCGAAGTCGTGGGGGAAGTGAATGGTTTGCCGGGTTACCCGTTTGTCGTGATCGGCCATCCGGTGGCCAACGACGACGACGCGGCCCTGCGTTTGAAGGCCCAGGGCGCGATCGATATGATCGTGTCACTGCTGATCAAGCGGGCCGCCTGAGTAACGGCGAGATTCAACCGGGCGGCGCGGATTTGAATTAAGCTTTGCGCATGTCCCGGGCGATCGTCCTGCGTGTGTGGTTGTCGGCGTTTGCCGCGTTTGCGCTTTTGCTGGGCGCAACGGGCGGCGCGCAGGCGCAGGACGCGGCGGCGAACTGGCCGTCCAAGCAGGTCAAGCTGATCCTGCCATTCACGCCGGGTGGCAGCACCGATTTCCAGGGCCGGTTGCTGTGTGACTGGCTCAGCCGCCACTTCGGCCAGACGTTCTACATCGAGCACAAACCGGGCGCCGGCAGCAACATCGGCGTCGCCGAAGTCGCGCGCAGCGCGCCGGACGGCTACACCCTGGGCTGGATCACCGTCGCCTCGCACGCGATCAACCCGACGCTGTACGCAAAGCTCCCGTTCGACCACATCAAGGACTTCGCGCCGGTGTCGATGGTCGGCCTGTTTCCGAACCTGCTGGTGGTCAATCCTTCGTTGCCGGTGACTACGGTGCCGGAACTGATCGCGCTCTTGAAGAAGGAGCCCGGAAAGCTTGCCTTTGCCTCCTCCGGGCAGGGCACCTCACTGCACCTGTCGGGCGAAATGTTCAAGGTCATGACCGGCACCGACATGATCCATATCCCTTATAAGGGCGGTGGGCCCGCGCTGCAGGATGTCATCGGCGGTCAGGTCAGCATGACCTTCGGCAACATGCCCACCGTGCTCGGGCACGCCCGGGGCGGCAAGGTGCGGGCGATCGCGGTGACTTCCGCCGAGCGCTGGTTTACCGCGCCAGACATTCCCACCATTGCCGAGACGCTGCCAGGGTACGTCGCGATGTCCTGGCACGGCGTTGCGTTTCCTGCGCGCACGCCCGAGGCGATCGTCAACAAGCTGTCAGCGGCGATTCAGCAGGGGCTGGCGACCCCGGAATTGAAGGCGCAATTTGCCAAAGGCGGATCGAAGGCGACTTCGATGACGCCGCAGCAGTTTGCAGCCTATATCCGCGAGGACACCGACCGCTGGGCACCGGTGATCAAGGCCTCGGGCGCGCGGATCGAGTAGCGGTCCGGGAGGCCTGGGGGCCTGCTGCGAAGCAAAGTTGTATGTTGCTCCTAAGAAAGCTTGCTTGAAACCAGGCGATTCAAGCTGATTCCAGACTCGGCTGCCTGGATGGCGAGAGTGCGGTGAATCTGCGGTGGTATGCGCACCATGAACTTTCCACTAAACGCCTTCGTTGCGATGGGCTCGGGCGCTGCTTCGTGATTTTTGCGCATGTCAGCGACGCTTTCTCGCACGAGATTTCGAATTCCCTGCAACGCCTTTTCCGGAGTTTTCTCCAGCCAGCTCAAGCTGGGAAACTCCGCGCATAGACCAACGTGTCCTTGGTCTTCTTCAGACCAGGTGACACGGTATGTGTAGCGATCAATTTCCTTGTTCATCATTTCTCTCCAGTCGGTCGATAGCCCACAGAACCTGGCGCACCTGATAGGGTTTTGCCTCATGCGTTTGATGATTTCGTCTGCGGAAGCCATTGACTAAATAGTATCACTATTGGTACTACTTCACGAGGCGGCGAATCGGGTGGTGACCAAGCTCAGACCGAAGTGCTGGGTCCAGTGCTGGTTCGCCAATATTCTGCAGATTCGGTGCACAGAACCGAGAAAATCGGATCCCAGACCGGAGATCGAATCCGGGAACTGCTCAAAAAAGCTAGTCCGCCTGCCGGCCTCAAGCTCCCAGATGCGCCGGCGAAGGCTTCAATTCGCCCCGCTCCACCTTCGTCACCAGCGTCGTAAGCATTGCGTGACTCGGCGCAGGCACGCCGACCTCCGCGCCCTTCGCCGCGATCGCGCCGTTCATCGCCTCGATCTCGGTGCGCCGTCCCTTGAGGATGTCCTGCGCCATCGACGGACGCTGGATATCCGCGCGCGGGTTCGCATCGGCCTTCTGGATCAACAGCGGTTCGACCTGCCCGAGCGCCGCGGCGTCGCCTTCCGCCGCAAGCGCAAAGCGCTCCGGATCGATGCCGCGGATCTTTTCCAGCTGGTAACCCAGTGCCTGGCCGACGCGAATGGCTTCGCCCGCCAACTTGATCTGGAAACGCCGGATAGTTTCGTTGCGCGAGCAGTCGCCCGAGCTTAGGCCAGTCGCGGCGCTGACGCCGTTGCCCATGCCGTTCTGCACGAGCTTGGTCCAGCGCTCGCCCCAGAGGTTGGAGGTCACTTTCGAGCTGTCAATGGTGCTGAACCATTCGGCCAGTTCCTCAATGCGCGGGGTAATGCGGCCGTGCGGTTCCCCGATGCGGAACACGGTGTGCTTTTCGCCCCCCTTGGCGATCGTGCGTCGGATGCGACCGGCTTCGTACAGGTCCACCGAGATCAACGAGGCAATCACCCCGACCGTGCGCCCCCAGCCGACGATGCCGGCGATGGTTTCCTCGTTCTGGCAGTTCTGCAGCGAGACGACGTAGCCCTGCGGCGAAAGATAGGGCTTGATCAGCGCGGTTGCCCAGGCGGTGTCGTAGGACTTGACCGCAACCATCGCGATATCCACGGGCTTGCCCGCAAGCGACTGGACTTCGGTCAGGTGCATGGTCTTTGCCGATTTCACCGTGAAGCGCTCTTCGGGCGTCATGCCGTCGAGCTCCAGTCCGCGCGCGCGGATGGTCTCGATATTCTCCGGCCAGAAATCGATCAGGGTGACATCGTGCCCGAGCTGGGCGAGCGATCCGCCCACATAGCCGCCGAGCGCGCCGGTGCCGACAATTGCGATTCGTTTTTTCATGGTGTCATTCGCGGGTCAGGAACGCGCGGCGAGACCGCCGTCGACGGTGATGTAGATGCCGGTGGTGTAGGAGGAACGATCCGAGGCGGTGAACGCTACGGTCCATGCGATCTCCTCGGCGGTGGCGGGCCGGTTGAACGCCATGCCGGCGAAAAGCTCTTCATACCGACTGGCGTCACCAAGCTTGGTGGCCGCCATCTGCTTGAAGAGCGAGAGCAGGCGGTCGGTCGCCACCGGGCCGGGGCTGACACCCAGCACGCGGATGCCGTCCGCATGCGAGGCGCCGCCAAGCGCGCGCGTGAACGCCATCAGCCCGGCGTTCGCCGTGCTGCCGGCGATATAGGCTGCGTTGAGCTTTTCGCCCGCGTTGCCCAGCACGTTGACGATGACGCCGCGCTTTTTCTCCTTCATCTGCGCGTACACCGCGCGCGTGAGGTTGATATAACCGAACACCTTCAGGTCCCAGGACGTGCGCCAGGTGTCTTCGTCGGTCTTCAACAGGTCGCCGCCCGGGATCGCGCCTGCATTGTTGACCAGGATATCGAGCTCCCCGACCGAAGCGGCAAGGCTCTCCGCCACACCGCGCTGCGACAGGTCGGCTGCTTTCCAGGCCACGCTCACCCCGGTTTGCGCCTTGATCTCGGCCGCTGCTGCTTCCAGGGCCTTGGCATCACGTGACGCAATGGTCACGATGCAACCCTCTTCGGCCAGTACTTTCGCGCAGGCCCGCCCGATTCCCTTCGAC
>JBBQVP010000033.1:0-29691 GCA_038211455.1 Burkholderiales bacterium | reverse complement strand
GGGACCCGCTGGTGCTGGTATAGACCACGCAGGAGAGCGTTTGGTTCGTCACCGAGCACGTTGGTGCCGGCGAGGCATACAGCGTCATGCCGCTTTGTTTGGTGAGGCTTCCGAAGCTGCTCCATCTGACGAATGTCGGGTCGCAGCGAACGCCGTCGGTCACCGGGTTGCAGTATTGTGAGGCGTTACCCGGCGCGGTGGAAAACGTCACCGGCAATAGCCCCTGAGAGGTACCGCTCGCGCCCTGGAACGTGCTCGTGTCCGGATTGGCGAACGGCGCGGCGTAAGGAAACACCGGCGCGGCGCTCGAGGCGCCCCAGCTGGCAGAGGCATAGATTCCTGTCAACGGTTTCGTGCCGTTGACCATCCTATCGTTGAGCCTTTTGGCGACTGCCGGCTCAACGACGTTGAAAAGATCCTGGTGCGTGACAATGACGGCTTGGTCGTTGAATACCGTGCTGAGACCGCCGGCCGGCCCGTAGGTTGCGAATTTGATGTCCGGCGTGGTGGGCGTGGCGTTCTCGCCTTCGAGATAGTTCGCGGCGAGCGGCGGACTGGCGCTGCTCACGGCCGGTCGGCTTTGCGAGCCGATCATGCGCCCCGGAGAAAAGATCAGCGCGACGGCGCGCGCCGGGCTGCCGTCGACGGTCAGCCCGGCCGGCGTGTTGCTGTTGATCACGACGCTCCCACCGGAAGGGAAATTGAAGCCTGGCGAAACCGCGTACCAGAGTTGCTCACCGTCCATGTCGAGTGGCGCTGCGGCAAGCTCGAGGGTTTTCCACGGCAACCGGCCCACGGCCGGCAGGGGGCAGTTGCCCAGCGCCGAACCCTCATTGCCGGTCCCGATCTTTGAGGTGTCTTCCGGGCAAGGGAGCTTGCCCGGATAGTTTTCTGTCGCCACCTTTATCGACACATACATGAGCAGCGCGGCTTTGGCGTCGTCTAGAACCCTGGAGTTCCCGGTTCGCCTCGGGTCGCTCAGTGCCGCGACATTTAGTGCACGCACGAGCATCAGAGTCGCGCCAAGCCCGAGCATTCCTATGATGATCAGCAACGCAAGACCCGATTGCCTGTGTGAAGGCTGTGCGGTTCGCACTCTCCGTCTCATTTTTTGCGCGGCGGAGTGTTGACTCGTATTTCCCCGTCCTTCAACAAGCTGCGTACCTCGCCGGTATCGCGATCAAATGCCTGCCCGATTTTGAGATCCACCTGATTGTCGGTCTCCCCGATATTCACGATGACGCGGCCGGAGTCGGTTGGTCGGGTCGTGACACGCAACCCTTCGGGCTGAGTTCCTTCGGGAACCGGCGCCCCGTTCACCCAGACGGTCGATTTGCGGTTTCCGCGCGATACCAGGCCATCGACCCGCGTGACTGGCGACTCGACAACCACCGCAGTTGGCTTGTCCGGGATGCGCGCCTTTCGTCTCGCGTCGAGCGTGGTGCGCTGCTCTGGAGTGAGAAACAGGCGGCCGAGTTCGTCCGCAGACGCCGGGGCGCAAGCAAAGGTCGCCACTCCAAAGATGAATGTGGCGATCAGCTTCATGTCCTTGCTCCCTCATCAAGAATTGTAATCAGATCAATCTGACAGTCGGCGCGAAGGCGTGGAACAAGGATTGGAGAACCGGGCGGCGGTGACGTCGGTCCGGAGCGCGTGACTATGCACTCACGCACTGACACGTAGGCATTCCCGGAATTGCGCAAGTCGGCGAGAAATGTCAGCAAATCCCCTTCATGCAACAGCGCCAGTTCTACTTTCATGGTGCTCGAGTTGAAAGCCACGCGGCCCGGCTTCCCGGCGATCACGGTGAGCTGCTTTTGCGGCTCAATCCGGTAGCGTACGTCCAGCATCTCGCGGGTGACGCGAATGCGCTGTATGGCGTCGACCCATTCCAGTCTGCGTTCCTTGCCGATGATGTGGAAATTGTTCAGGCTACGATAGATTTCTATTCTTTCTTTGACTTCGCGTTCCTCCTCACTAATGCGCGCCAGCCGCTCCCTGGCTTGCACACGGGCGCTCATCTCGGACTTCAATTTTTCATTGGCGCCGCTCAGCTGCTGTTCTGAAAGCCAGATCATCGCCGATCCCAGGGCCACCAGAATGACGACTATCACTATCGGCAGAATCAGCTTCCTAAAGTCCGAATAAGTGAAATTCATTTTCCCACCCTGCGCGACAAAGTGATGACAAAGCGGGGCGTGCCGCCGTTGTCGGTGGTGCCTATGTCGCCTGAAAGCGTGCCCTTCGAGGTCGTGTCGAACGGTAGCTGAGTGCGCACTACCTGGTAGGCAGGGTCGACCTGAAGGGCGTCGGCGAAACGTTGAACCAGTGCAGTGATCGCACGGTAGTCTGAGCGCTGTGTGTTGGTCACGAAACCGGAGATCTCCATCACCTGCGTAACGGCGACTGGCGCGGGGGGCGCAGTGGATGCGGCGGGGGCGCCCAAAGCGCCGATGCCAACGGATTTCGGAACATCGACGCGCCACAGCAGACGTTCCAGTTCAATCAGCGGAAACTGTTCAAGCGCCTGGGAAACATAGATGAACGCAGGGCCAGGCTCCGCGGTGCGCATTCCGATTGCACGAAATTCGTTGACGGTAATCTTTAGATTTTCGGTACTGGTCTGGGTGGCCGGAAACGTTGCCGTAACGCGCTTGTATTCCTGTTCCGCGGTCTGAGCTTCGCGGCGCTGCTGCTCTGCCTGGCCCCGCACGCTCCAGATGTCAAACCATTTCGCGCCCGCAAACAACGCACAACCGAAGAAACCGAGTGCTCCTGCCGCCACGATCCCGCGCCGCAATTGCCACAGAAGGAAGCCTTTCCTGTCTTCCGTGCGCGCGAATTGCTCCTTGGGGGCATTCTTCGCGAGCAAATGAAGATACAACTGCTCGCCGCCCATGCCTTCGGCGCGTTTTACTCCTGCAATTCCTGCCGCCTCCGGAAGATCTACGATCCGAAACGAAAGGCGCGCTTCCGAAACGAGGGCTTCTTCGAAAGCGGCGCGTTGTCCTGCGGGCGCTATCACAATCGCGGTGAGCGGAGGGCCGTCGCGCGGCAGGACCCTGAGGCTGGACAGATATTGCATTAGCCGCAGCGTCTCGGAGCGCACAAACGTGGCCAGTGAATCCCCGCTCAGTTCGACTACACGCTCCAGGCGTGCGAAGCGAAGGTGTCCGTCCTCAAGGAAACTCTGGCGCAGTCCGGCGCCGTTCATTGATACGATGATCGTCCGGCTGTTCTTGGCGCCGAGCTTCGCGGCAAGCTTGGCAGCGAGTATTGGAGCGACGAGCGGGATTGAATAGACGCCCGCCAGTTTCGCGCCAGCATCGGAAAGAGCATCCAGCCATGGTGAGAATTGCTGGGTATTGGTAAACGAGGACAGCAGCAGTCGCTCATTGCGCCGTTCTCCGGCCACGTTTACCCGTCCAAGGGAAAGGGCTGCGGCCAGACGCGTGTCACGGTACCGTTGAGCGAGTCGTCGCTCGATCACAGCCTGCCGGTCGCCGCCGCGCAGCCACGGGATCATTTCATCGTGAAAATCCTCGCCCGCAAGATCAGCAAGGATGTAATAGAGCGACTTTGGGTGCTGCTTCGCAAAGGCCTGGAACTCGGTTACACCTTCATCGTCTGCGCCGTAGACTCCCTCAAGCCGGAGTTTTCCGGATTGCCAGAGATAGAGGGAATGGCTATCGGCGGTGTAATAGAGGAGGCGACGTTCGGACATGGTCTGTTCCGGCCTAGAACTTCATCTTGCTGATGGTGTCGTACACAGGGCCCAGTACCGAGACCATGACCCATCCAAGTACGACCCCGAGAACCACGGTAAGCACCGGTTCGATCAGCGCCTGCATTTTCCCGATCGACTCGCGGACTTCGCGGTTGTAAAAATAGCTCACATTCAGTAGCGCTCGATCCAGCCCGCCGGTAGTTTCGCCGACCCTGAGCATGCGGATTACCAGGGGCGGGAAGAGGCCTACATCCTGGAACGCCGTTGTCATGCCTTTGCCGTCCGCGATCTGCTGGCCCGCGCTGTGCATCGCCTGTTCGAGGGGCCGATTACCCAGGATTTCCTCCGAACTGCGAATTGCATCGAGTACGGTAATTCCGGCTGCGTACATCATCGCGAAGCTCGAGGTAAAGCGGGACAGAATGATTTTCCGCAGAATCGGACCGACGACCGGTATCTGAAGCTTGTATCGGTCCAGGGCAAACTCGATCGCTGGGTTGCGGCGCGAAGCAAAGCGGACGCCAAAAAATAGCGCCGGTGGCGTCGCAATTATCAGCCACCAGTATTTGACACAGAAATTGGAAACGTGAATGAGAATTACCGTTTGCAACGGCAGTTCTTGCCCCATGTTACGGATGAATGCGGTCATCTGGGGTACTAGAAATATCATCAGGAAGAAGGTGACCAGGAGTACGGTCCCCCCCACGAACGCGGGGTACATCATCATTTTTTTGGTCTGCGCCGCGAGCTCGTCTTCCCACTTGATCGACTCGGTTAGGCTCGCCAGTACCTCCGGAAGTTTTCCCGTTTGCTCGCCCGACCTGACCAGAGACGCGAATACACGGCCGAAAACTTCCGGGAAGTCAGAAAGTGCCTGGGAAAGGTTGCGTCCGCCTTGGATCGACTCCACCAGTCCGCCAACCACTTCCTTGAACCGTGGGTTGTCGACGCTGTCACGCAAATCGATCAATCCTTCGAGGATAGGCACACCGGCGCTTGACAGTTGTTCGAGGTGAAAACAGAAATTGATGAGATCCTGGCGTGTGACTTTTCCACCGCCCACGATACGGCTTGTTTGGCGCGAGGGCGCGCCGGTGACAAGGTCGAGTCCCATCCTCGACAGACGTTGCTCGAGGTCGAACAGGTTCGCGGCGTCTACGCGCCCCAGCACTGACTTGCCGATAGCGTCAATGGCTTTGTAGGTGTACAGGGGCATGTGCGGGATCTGCCTAGTGCCGGATTCCAGGTGGGCAGTCAGGCCATTCGGTCGGTAACGTCGACGACCCGGCCCAGTTCGTCCACGCTGGTCACGCCGCTGCGGACAAGGCGCAGGCCGTCTTCGGCAAGCGAACGAAATCCCTTGGCAAGCGCGGCAGCAAGAATTTCCCGAGTTGTGGCGCGTCGGGCAATCAACTCGTCCAGCCCGCTGTCGAGTTTGAGAATTTCGAGAATACCCTGACGGCCCTTGTAACCCTGATAGTCGCACTGCTCGCAGCCTACGGCGCGGTAGATGGATGCAGAATCGGCTTCCCCGAGGCCAAGAAGTCGGCGTTCACTTGCATCCGGATCGTAGGCTTGCCGGCAGGTGCGACAAAGTTTTCTTACGAGTCGCTGGGCAACAATCCCAATGATGTTTCCGGCCAGGATGTCGGGGACGATACCAATGTCTAAAAGGCGCGGAATCGCACCGACCGCCGAGTTAGTATGCAGCGTCGAATAAACCTGGTGTCCCGTCATAGAAGCGCGAAAAGCCATTTCGGCGGTTTCGCTATCCCGGATTTCGCCCACGAGTATGGCGTCAGGGTCCTGGCGCATCAGTGCGCGGATTCCGTTGGCAAAGTCCAGTTTTGCTGAATCGGCCACAGAGGTTTGCCGGATCAGCGTCATCGGGTATTCGACCGGGTCCTCGAGCGTCATGATATTGATGCCGTCGGAATTGATGTGATTCAGGATCGAGTAGAGCGTGGTTGTCTTGCCGCTCCCCGTCGGGCCTGTTACAAGAATAATGCCTTCCGGCCGGGCGATCATCCGTTTGAGCAGGTCAAGCTGGAGTTCGTCCAGGCCCAGCTTGTCGAGCGGCACGATCCCCTTTTGCCGGTCGAGGATTCGAAGAACCACGTTTTCGCCATGCGTGGTTGGCAGGCTGGACACGCGAAAGTCGACGACGCGCCCGGACATCGTCGCTGAAATACGACCGTCTTGCGGTGCGCGTGTTTCCGCAATGTTCATTTTTGACATGACCTTCAACCGCACGGCCATCGCCGGCCAGTAGGTCTTGTGCAGGGAGCGTATCTGCCGGAGGACGCCGTCGATCCGGTAGCGGATTCTCAGAAAATTCTGTTCCGGTTCGAAGTGGATGTCCGATGCGGACCGTTCCACGGCGTCGGCGAGCAGGGCGGAGATCAGGCGAACGACCGGCTGGCTGTACTCGTCACCTTCCGTAATGGTCGCGTAATCGACTTCGCCCGTCTCGATCTCGCGAAGGATTCCGTCAATTGAGAACTCGTGCCCGTAATACTGCTCGATCGCCCGATCTACTTCGGAATCTCCCGCGAGCCGGAGTTCTATCTCATATTCGCCCTTCAGATGGGCGCGCAATTGGTCGATCGCGACAATATTGTTTGTATCCGCGAGAGCGACGATGAACTTCTTAGCCTGACGGTCTAGCGCAACGGGAAACACCCGATATCTGCGCGCCATGTCGCGCGGGACCATCTTCAGAGCCGCAGGATCAACAATAATATGTGCGAGATCAACGGACTGAAGGCCGAGTTTTTCGGACAACGCGTCCCGTAGCGTGGCCTCAGAGACGAAGCCGAGCTGCACCAGCAACCGCCCGACGGGCAGATGAGATTTCATCTGCTCTAGAAGTGCGATCCGCAACTGATCCTCGGTCAGGATTCCCTGATCAATCAGGATCTGGCCGATATGTCGCTTTGCTTGGGGATTGGTGGGTGCATTCATACACTTAACATGATACTCCGCCGCTCGGCGAGGCCGATGTCAGAGTGTGAAAAGAGCCCGTGACGGCAGTGACCGGGGACGGACAAAAGCTACCGAGAGAGCTCCTGAACGCGATTTCGCGCGAGATTCTGATCAAAGTTGCTCGAGCGCTGCTGTGCCAGAGATATCGCCCGTCGATAATATTCGAGGGCCAGCCTGGGTTGCCGGACATGATCAAGACTGACTGCGAGGTTGTAAGCAAAATCCGGGTTTTCGGGGTCGGCTGAAAACGCTTTGAAATATGCCTGTTGGGCTTCCGGCCAGCGTTGCTGCTGCGCGTACTCGTTACCTAGCGTGAAGTAGAGCACGTGCGCTTCAGGGTTGCCCGCCAGGAGGCTCTTCACCCGCGATTCCGCCTGAACTGGATCGGTCAGATGGGCGCGCAAGGCGAGGAGGCCGGCCTGCGCGTGCGGGTCGCGTGGGTTGACCTCCAACAGCTTCTGGTAGAAGGATTCGGCTTCCGCCGGCCGATTCGCGCGAACCTCGAGCGCAGCCATTCCGAGCAGAGCGTCGCGGTTCGTTGGCTCATCGAGTAGAACATCCTGGTAATTGGCGCGCGCGACGGCCAGATCACCCTGGTTGTACGCCATCCAGCCCGCTTGAAGCTTGGGATTTACTACCGGAGCGGCGCGATGGACACTCAGCTTGGATTGTTGGGCCGGTCTGCGGCTCGCACGTTCCGGGGAGCCGGTGGCCGGCGTCGCGGCGCGCGGTGACCCGGTTGGCCCTTGAGGTGCCGCTACCTTCGCTTGCTGCGGCAGTGGCGCGGCGTTGACGCCGGGCGCAGGCGCGCTCCGGGGCGGCGGTGCTGACGGGGCGACGACGGAGGCGACTGGCCCGGCAGCCACCGACGCCTGCTCTGGCAATCCGGGTATCGCCGGGGACTGTCGCGCGGGGTTTTCGGCGCGGCTGGCGGTGGTACCTGCGGGCTGCTGTTCCGCCACGATCTTCTTTTCGTCAGGTGGCGGCTTGGCGCTGGTGTTCACCAATGGTGGAGGCGGACGAAGCTGGTACCAAAAGTAGACGACAGTTCCCAACGCGAACGCGCCGAGTAGCGCCATGGTGATGTAGAAGGGAAGCTTGGGATTCGGTTCGCGAAACTTCGTTTCGAACACATTCTTTGCCGCGGCTCGCTGACTGATCACCGGGTCCGGCGCGGCAGCATCACTGCTCGAAACTGTTTTGCGCCGAGGGGGCGCTTCTTCATCGGCCGGTCGCCGCGCGGCGGCCGGTTGTGCGGGCGGCGGGGCTCGCACCGCACGTGACGCCGGAGCGGTCGAAAACGCGTCAGGAACCAGACTATAGGCTTCCGTTTGCGTTCCCGAGTCGCCTCCAGGGACATCTTCTGCATGCGTTTCCGGCGGGCTCGAGATATCCGGCAACTCGTTTCTCGTTCGCACCTGCATAACTGTCTCGTCCGGATCCGTGTCGGACTGTAGGCGACGTTTCGCGTCGTCCTTTGCCTTTTCAGCTTTCTTCAGCGCATCGAGCAACAGGCTCATACGTTCTATTGCCTCGGCAGCTGCGGTTCGCGATACGCCTCCGCCTTCGCGGGATTCGGACGGCGGAGGAAATTGGCGTCCGGAACCAAGTCCCGATATCGCCGGTAATCGCCGTCAATGCTCGGGTCGCGGATCACGATCGGGCGAAGAAAGATGACCAGTTCGGTCTTCGTATTCGTGTCCTTCCGCTGACGAAACAGATCCCCGATGTTCGGGATCCGGTTGACTCCGGGAATGCCGTCCTCGATATTGGTTGCTTGGTCCTGGATCAGGCCGCCAAGGACGGCCACTTGGCCGCTCTGCACTCGCATCATCGAATCCATTTCACGCGTTTGTATGACGGGTACGAGACTGGCAACGCCCGCCGCGGCGAGGCTCGGGTTGGGATCGGCGACGTCGCCGATCTTGCGCGAAATGGTTGGCCGCAGATTGAGCAGCACGGTATCCGTCTCGCTGATCTGCGGTATGACTGTCATGACGAACCCGACCGGCACCGAATTCAGCGTCGACGTAAAGGTCGTCAGTGATGTGGTCTGGTTGGTCGTCGTGTCTGCTTTTATGGTGAAAAAGACAAGATTGTCGACGACCTTGAGCACCGCAGATTGGTTGTTCAGCACGCTGATCTTCGGGCTCGAAAGTACCTTCACCTCGCCAAATGACTCGAGCAGCTTGAGCGCGGCAGAAAAGTTCAAATTCCCGGCCGCGTAACCAACTACGAAAGCGTTTGAATTGATACCGGCTGGCGTGCCGCCACTGACCTGCTGGAACTGAAATCCGGCGGAGCCTGTGCGCAGCTTCGACCAGTCAATGCCACGCTGGTACTGGTTGTTGAGCTGCACTTCCGCGACCGTAGCCTCGATCATCACCTGTCGACTGACGTTGGTCATCACTTGGTCGAGGAACTCCTGGATCTTTTCGTGTTGCCGCGACGTGGCACGGATGGACAATATGCCGGCTTCCGGATTGGCGATAACCGACGCAGCTTCGCGAAACTCCATGGCCTGTGCGGTGGCAGGTGCCGCCGTTGAACCTTGAGGCAGGCCCGAGACCGGTGGGGTGCCTGGGGTCGGTGACGCCGGCGGCGCCTGCGCGGCAGGGACGGCTGCGTGTGCCCCCTGCGACGCGGGGATCAGTTTGTCGGTCTCGCGCAGCAAGTCCTTGATGTTGGCAATCAGTGTCTTCCAGAAGTCATTGCTCGATGTGTTGTCCACGCTCGAGGACGAATTATTCGTGATCGTACCCACCCCGCCGGACCCCCCCGATGTGGCGCCCGCCGCAACCTGGCTGGACACGCCGAGCTTGCTCGAGGAGTTCCGTATCATGTTGATGTAGTCAACGCGATACGTGCGCAGATAAGGCGTGTCCCGCATGATGGTCAGGTTGGGTCCATCAACCTCGTAGCGCATGTCGATCTGTCTCGAAATGCGCGTAAGTAACTGCGGCAGCGTCTGGTCTATCGCGTTCAGCGTCACGCTTCCTGTAACACCGGGATGGACGTCGACGTTCAATTTGGCGTCGCGCGCGAGCGCAAACAGCAGTTCTTGCACGGCCACGTTGTTCACCACGACACTGTACGTTTCGGGTCGTGCAGTTGCCTTCGGTGCAGGCAATACAGGTGCATTCAGTACGGTAGGCGGAATGGTACCGCCAGTCGAGAGAGTGTCCTCGGCCTGGATATGCGTATCGGACACCTTTACGGGCGCCATGCCGCCGCACGCGGACAGCATCGCGGCAAGTACCAATGCAACGGCTAAATTTGAATGGCTCATTGCGCCTAAATTCGTAGATCTGTCCGGGAGAATACCATAGTTATAACTTTAGGAACCGAAGCTAAACGATTGTAGATCGTAAGGTTTTTGGTGTCCGGCTGGTTGGAGGGTCAGAGCGCCTCGCGTAGTTCGGAAAAACTTCGCATTTGGGTTTGAAAGGCCTGTTTGTACTTGGGCGGAAGATGCTCGGCCGCCTCCATTGCCGCAGCGCGGTCCGGAAAACTGCCGACCGTTACGCGAAGTCGGTAAGCTTTGCCCCCAGCCTCGGGAACGATGTAAACATTTTCCAATGGAACCATCTCGCGCGCACGAATGAGAAAGCGCTCCATTCGCGCCGGATCACTGTTTTCGGTGGTATACAGCTCTATGCTGTAGCTTGAATCCGGCTCGTGTTTCAGTCGCTCTAATGTTGACGCAATTCTTTGTTTAAGAAGAATATTGTCTCCGACCTTGAAGGCGGAAATACGTGTAATCGCGTCCGCCGGGAGGAGTGACTGTCGCGACGCAGCAATCGAAATGGTGGGTGCCGTTGCCGTGACCGTTGTCACCTCAGTCTTGACGACACTCTTGATGGAATCGCGGGCAAGATCCTGATTCACTCCGGTAGGCGGCACGGCCGGGGCGTTGGTGGCAGGCACTGCGTCGCCTGCGAGGGGCGCTGGTGCTGGCACCAAGGCTTTTGCCATTGGAGAGGCGCCAGGCAGCGGAGTCCTCGGCGGGGTGCCGATGCTGCCGGTATGGCCAGCGTTTCCCTGCTCCCGGGTCAGCCCCCAATATAGCCCGGCACCGATCACAAGTCCGGCGAATAGTGCAGCAGCGGCGAACAGCAGTGGATTGCGTTCTTTCTCACCCAGCAAACGACCGAATTCGGAATCGCGGATTGCCGTGCGAACTTCCCGGCCGGAGACGGCGTGCGAGTCGACCGTGAACGCTGCCAACAGCGCTTTGTCGGCAAGAATATTCACCCGTCGCGTCAGGCCGCTTGCACCCTTGGCGATCATAGCAACCGCCTTGCGACTGAAAACGTCCGGCCCGCGATACCCTGCAGCGCGCATGCGGAACGACAGGTATTTTCCGACTTCGGCTTCTTGCAACGGGCGCATCCGGAAGCTGTGCGTGATCCGATCTTTCAACTGCCGCATCGATGCCTGGCCCAGCAGGTTGTCGAGTTCCGGCTGTCCAAACAGCACGATCTGCAGCAGTTTGTGCTGATTGGATTCAAGGTTGGACAAAAGTCGGACCTGCTCCAAAGTTTCTGCGGGCATGGCGTGGGCTTCGTCGATCAGGATAACGACCCGCCGGTTGTCGGCGTACAAGCCGATAAGGCAATCCAGCAGATTGCGCAGGGCGACGGTGATGCGCCCCTGTGAAAATTCGACCTGAAGATCCTCCGCGATCGCATGCAGGATCTCGTCTCGGGCCAGTGAAGGGTTGGCGAGATAGACGATTTCGACGTTCTCTGGAAGTCGCTCCATGAGAACCCGGCAGAGCATGGTCTTGCCACTTCCGACTTCACCGGAAACTTTGACGATCCCTTCGTCGTGCAGGATCGCATAAAGCAGGGCGTCAAGCGTAGCGCCGCGGTCGGCGCCATCGAAGAAGAAGTCGGTATGCGGCGTGATGCGGAAAGGGGGCTCATTGAGCCCGAAATGCTCTAAATAGAGCATGAAATTTCGATTTTCATCGTAGATGCCTCACTTTTCATCGGCTCCCATGCGGCTGTAGAGCGTGGTGCGATTGATGCCCAACATCTTTGCCGCTTGACTTACGTTTCCCTTGGCCAGACGCAATGCCGCCTCGATGTACCCGCGCTCCCACATTGCAAGCATTCGGTCGAGACTGAATTCCTTGTCACGTTCCAGATGCTTTAGCGCCTGCTCAACCACGCTCTGTCCGTCTAGATCCAGGCCGATCTGAACAGAAGGCGATTCGGAAAAAACCTCATTCAAATCGAGCTCGGGATCAATTTCGGCTACGGACAGTCGCTGGCCGGCATGCTTGGTAGTCAGTCGGATAACGATATTGCGCAGCTCGCGAACGTTTCCCGGAAACGCGTATCCCATCCAACGCGCGCGCGCCCTTTCGTCGAGCTCGAATGCCTGTACGTGCGCCTGCTCAGCATAGAAAGCCCGGAAGTGATCGAGCAGGAGTTGCCTGTCACCCTGCATGTCCCGCAATGGGGGAACCGTCAGTGTGAATACTGACAGTCGGTGATACAAGTCGGCACGGAATGTGCCTTTGCGGACTTCCTGGCGTAAATCGCGGTTAGTAGCGGTGACGACGCGCGCGAGCGACCTGCGCAATTGGGTCTCTCCTACACGCTGGTACTCCCCGTTTTCGAGCACGCGCAGAAGCTTGGCCTGCAGTTCCAGCGGCAATTCGCCAATCTCGTCGAGGAAAAGCGTTCCGTCTTGGGCATCTTCGAAATACCCCGACTTGTTCGAAATTGCGCCGGTAAAAGCGCCTTTCACATAACCGAACAGGGTGGGCTCCACCAGGGTCGGCGCGATGGCCGCGCAGTTAAGCGCAAAATAGGGTCGGGAAGCGCGGGTGGATCGCCGATGCAAGCTCTGGGCGACCAGTTCCTTGCCGCTCCCGGATTCACCCTCTACAAGGACCGGAAACGGCGAATCGGCGAACTGGGCGATCTGGCTCCGGAGGCGTTGCATCGGTGGGCTGTTTCCTATGAGCCCACCGAGATTCGGCCCCGAGTTCGACAACTCTGCGGCACGGATCGAAAGTGCCTTGTCGAGCGCGCGCTTGAGAATCGCCGGGTCGCAAGGTTTGGCGATGAATTCTGCGGCGCCAAGCGTGCGGGCATGGCGCGCGTGGATCGCGTCGTTCTGACCGGACAACACGAATATCTTCATGCTGGGAGAGTGTGCAAGGAGATCGGCGATGAGGGCAAACCCCTCCTCCGGCGTATGCGGGCGCGGTGGCAGGCCCAGATCGACCAAAGCAAGCTGTGGGGCGACAGGAAGCTGGCGCATCAGGTCGATCGCGTGTCGACGTGACTCGCAGGCATGGATCTCAAATTCGGCGCCGAGCGCAAACGTGAGCGTATCCGTTATCAGTTGGTCGTCATCGACGATCAACAAGACGGGCCGGTGATCAAGCGTGGCTTGCGGACTCGTGGCCATCTATGCAGCGCATGAATGCGCGTTCAAGGTTCGCCTCGCCATGGCGTTCGCACAGTTCCGAGGGCGCGCCGGAGAACCGGATCGAACCCCGATCCAGCACAGCCATCGACGAGCAGAGTTCCTCAACGTCGGACAGCACGTGTGAAGTGAAAAACAGTGTACGACCTTCGCCCGTCAACCTGGACAGAACCGCCTTGACCGCGACGCGACTTGCGGGATCTAGACCGCTCATCGGCTCGTCCAGCAGGTAAAGATCACGTTCCACCAGAAAGCAACCGGCCAGGCCGAGTTTTTGTGTCATCCCTTTCGAAAGCTGACGAACCGGCCGATCAAGCGCCTTGGGATCGAGGGAAAGCTCGCCGAAAAGGCGCTCAATCCGCATTGAGTCATAGCCGCAACCGGAGAGCGAAAGCGTGAGTTGGAGAAATTCACGGCTGGTGAGGTAGTGGGGCGGCGCAAAGCGCTCCGGTACAAAGGCAAGCCGGGCCCTCGCCCGGGGACGAGAATGGCGCACGCCAAATATCTGAATATCTCCCTTGTCCACGGAACAGAAATCGAGAATGCACTTGATCAAAGTTGTCTTTCCGGCGCCATTGAGGCCTACCAACCCGAACGCTGCTCCCGCCTCTATCTCCAGATTGATGCCAGAAAGCACGGGTATTTTTCCGTAGGCCTTTTCAAGCCCGGACGCCCGAAGGGCGGAAATTTTCTGGGAAGAGGTCGACAACATACCCCTAATATAGGGGAAACCCCCTGATCGCGCAGTGCGAGTAGTGCTCACTGTGCGTGGATAGGTTACGCGGGCGCGCTGGCGTCGCGTAAAATCCGGTTTTTAACCTCTGATGCCAACCTTGGCTGAGCAAGACATTGTCGCGATAGAGAATGTGACGTTCGCGTACGATACGCGGCCGATCCTTCACGGCATCAGCATGAGGATTCCCCGCGGAAAAGTCGTGGCAATCATGGGAGGCTCGGGTTGCGGGAAGACGACCCTGCTTCGCATCATGGGAGGCGCGCTCAAGCCGACAGGCGGATCGGCCAGGGTTTTCGGGAAGGAGGTCGGTTCGCTTGACCGTGCCGGTCTTTACGCCCAGCGTCGGCGGATGGGCATGCTTTTTCAGTTTGGCGCGCTGTTTACGGATAAGTCTGTCTACGAGAACGTGGCGTTCCAGATGCGTGAGCACACAAACCTGTCCGAAGACGTGATTCGAGATCTGGTTTTCATGAAGCTCGAGGCGGTCGGCCTCCGGGGCGCTGCACAGCTCATGCCGTCTGAACTTTCAGGTGGTATGGCGAGGCGGGTGGCCTTGGCGCGGGCGGTGTCATTGGACCCCACCCTGATCATGTACGACGAACCATTCGCGGGGCTGGACCCGATATCGCTTGGCGTAATAGCCAGACTGATCCGCAAATTGAACGACTCGCTGGGGGCGACGTCGATCATTGTCACGCACGACGTGCAGGAATCCCTTCATATCGTGGACTATGTCTATCTTGTGTCCGACGGGAGTGTGGTTGCCGAAGGAACGGCCGATGAGGTGCGGGGATCTGAGCAACCCTTCGTCCGCCAGTTTGTCAGCGGTGAGCCTGACGGCCCGGTGGCGTTCCATTATCCGGCGCAGGAATATGCAGCCGACCTCGAAGGCGCGCAGGTCCGCTGATGGAAAAAATGGCAGCGCTGCTCCGAAAGCTGGGCGCCAGCGTGACGGACAAGCTTTGGCGGCTGGGGTTTGCCAGCAGGTTTTTCGTCTACATGCTGCTGCATTCTGGTACGGCATTCCGGCGCTTTCATCTGACCGTGCGGGAAATATATTTCACCGGCGTGCTTTCACTCATCATCATCCTGGTGTCTGGCCTGTTCGTTGGCATGGTTCTGGGATTACAGGGCTACGACACCTTGCAGCGTTACGGCTCGTCCGAGGCGCTGGGCGTTCTGGTTTCCCTGTCGCTGGTTCGTGAACTTGGGCCGGTGGTGGCGGGTTTGCTCTTTGCAAGCCGAGCGGGTAGCGCCATCACGGCTGAAATCGGCCTCATGAAAGCGACCGAGCAGATTTCGGCCATGGAGATGATGGCGGTTGATCCCATTGCAAGGATCGTCGCGCCAAGATTCTGGGCGGGCGTGATTTCGATGCCGTTGCTGGCTGCGTTGTTTTCGGCTGCGGGAATATTTGGCGGATATCTAGTAGGTGTGCAAATGATCGGGGTGGACCAGGGGGCTTTTTGGTCGCAAATGCAGGCCGCGGTCGATGTGCGCGAAGATATTCTGAACGGGGTCATCAAGAGTTTCGTATTCGGCGTCGCGGTCACCTGGATTGCGGTGTTTGAGGGTTACGATGCTCCGCCGACTGCGGAGGGGGTGTCACGCGCGACTACGCGCACCGTCGTCACGGCTTCATTGGCGATTCTTGCGCTGGATTTCGTGCTGACGGCGCTAATGTTCACTGGAGGAAACGGAAAATGAACCGCTCGACGATCGATCTCTGGGTGGGGGTGCTTGTCGCCATGGGCCTGGCGGCCCTCCTTTTCCTCGCCCTGAAGGTCGGGAATCTTGCCTCGTTCTCTACCTCGGAGGTATATCAGGTGCAGGCCAATTTTGCTAACATTGGCGGACTGAAGGTGCGTGCCCCGATAAAGAGCGCCGGTGTGGTGGTCGGGCGTGTCGCCGACGTGAATTTCGACAACGAAAGTTACGAGGCCGTTGTCACGATGAACGTGGAAGGACGGTTCAAGTTTCCGCGTGACACGTCGGCTAAGATACTTACGTCAGGCTTACTCGGCGAGCAGTACGTGGGTTTGGAGGCTGGTGGTGATTCTGTCATGCTGAAAAGCGGTGACCGGATGCGGCTCACACAATCGGCGGTTGTTTTGGAAAATCTCATAAGTCAGTTCATGTTCAGCAAGGCTCAGGAAGGCGCCAAAGACGGCAAGGAACCCACCAAGTGACTCGACCAGAAATTTCGTGTGGCCTCTTGAAAAGAGGCAGAGTGTTCGTGACTGCTATCGCCATGTTTGGCGCGGCGGGTTGCGCGACCACGGGCGGTGATTCGCGCGACCCTTTTGAGGGTTTCAATCGCTCGATGTACGGTTTCAACCAGGCTGTTGACGAAGCTGTGCTGAAGCCTGTGTCAAGTGCGTACAAGGAAAACCTGCCCAAGATCGTGCAAACCGGGGTGCGGAATTTTTTTGCGAATATCGCGGATATCTTCATTTCGGTGAACAATCTTCTCCAAGGTAAGGTAATCGACGCTGCCAGTGACGGTATGCGGTTTGCGGTAAATACAACGATCGGCGGACTAGGCTTGCTTGACTGGGCGTCGGAAATGGGCCTGGAAAAGCACAATGAGGATTTTGGGCAGACATTCGGAAGGTGGGGAGCTGCGGACGGGGCATATATCGTCTGGCCGCTTCTGGGATCGAGCACGGTGCGGGATTCCATTGGTGGCGCGGTCGATATTTATGTCGACCCGGTCAGAAATCACGAACCGATCGCGGCGCGGAACGCGATGGTTCTGACCCGTGTCGTCAGTCTGCGCGCGGACCTTCTGGACGCGAGCCGGATTCTCGAAGAGGCTGCCTTGGACAAGTACGTTTTCGAACGGGACGCGTACTTGCAGCGGCGGCGTAACTTGATTTATGACGGTAGCCCGCCGCGTGAGTCAGCGCGTGCAGTGCCGGAACGTGAGGCGGCTGAACTTGGTGCGCCCGCCGACAAGGGGGCTGAACAGTCCGCCGTTCCATTCAAGGAAGGCGCTGGCGCCAGCTATGCCCCGGAGATTCCGCGCAACTACATGGCAGTCATTTCGGCATCTTCAGCGATGGAAAGGCCTCATGCGCCAGGCAATTAGAAGGTTTGTCTCGGTTGCGGCTGTCGCGATCCTGGCAGGCGCGACCCCTGCGCGCGCGCTGGATGTCGGACCGGACGTGCTGGTCAAGAATGTGACTCTCGAAGTGGTCGAGATCATCCAGAAGGACAAGGATATCCAGTCCGGCAACCAGCAAAAGGTCATTGATCTCGTCGAAGGGAAGGTGCTGCCGCATTTCAATTTTATGGCGATGACGCGCCTCGCTGTGGCGCGGAACTGGGAGAAGGCGACCGGCGAGCAGAAGAAGCAGTTGGCTGAGGAGTTCAAGACCCTTCTGGTCAGAACCTATTCCAGCGCGCTTTCTGCGTATCGGGATCAGAAATTCGATTTCCGCCCACTGCGTGCCAAGCCGACCGACACCGACGTTACCGTTCAGGTGCGAATCGCACAGGCCGGGCGTGAGGCAGTCACGCTTGACTATGATATGGAAAAAACCCCATCGGGATGGAAAGCCTACGATGTTCGCGTGGGCGGGGTCAGTCTGGTCGCAAACTATCGCACCGAGTTTGCCAACGAGGTCCGCAATAACGGCATAGACGGTCTGGTCCGGAGCCTTGTTTCGAAAAACAAAGGTCTCACGCAGAAGGCAGCGAAATAGTGATTCGTCGTGAAGGTGATCGAATGCTGGTCGCCGGACCTGCCACGTTGCAGAACATAACCGGGCTGCTCGAAGAGGGACTTGAGCAGGTTCGGTCGGGTGCCGGCTCGGTAGATCTTGCAGAAGTTTCTGAACTCGACTCTTCCCTGCTTGCGGCCATCCTGGCCTGGATCCGGGAGGCGCGCGTCCGGGATAGAACGCTGACGGTGGCAAACCTGCCGAAAGGCCTGCAGACCCTTGCCGAACTATATGGCGTGGTGGATTTGATGCCGACGGCCGCGCCAGGAAAGTAGGGCTTTCTTCGCGCGCGGGCATTCCGCAGCGCGTCATTCGACATGCCATCAGCAATCCAAATTCTGGACGTGCACAAGCGCTACGGTTCTCTGCGCGCGCTCGACGGAGTCAGCCTTGACATAGCGGCGGGTGAAATCTTTGGCTTGCTGGGGCCGAACGGCGCGGGAAAGACCACCCTGATCAGTGTTGTGGCAGGCCTTGCACGCGCTGACTCGGGTTCGGTAAAGGTAATGGGCGCCGACGTGGTTGCCGACTATCGCGAAGCGCGCCGGATGCTTGGCGTCGTTCCCCAGGAACTGGTTTTTGATCCATTCTTTACTGTGCGCGAGGCGCTCGACATTCAGTCTGGCTATTTCGGCATTCGTGACAACGGAAACTGGGTGGAGGAGGTCATGCACAACCTGGACCTGACCTCCAAGGCCGATGTGAATATGCGCCTGTTGTCTGGCGGCATGAAGCGCCGGGTCTTGATCGCGCAGGCGCTGGTGCACAAACCTCCGGTCATCGTGCTGGACGAACCGACCGCAGGGGTTGATGTGGAATTGCGGCAGAGCCTGTGGAACTTCGTCCGCCGGCTCAATCGGGATGGGCACACGATCGTACTCACTACGCACTACCTCGAAGAGGCGGAGTTGCTATGCGGTCGGATCGGGATGCTCAAAGCCGGCCGGATCGTCGCTTTGGACACGACAAGAAACCTGCTCGAGAACTTCTCCGGGCTTCAGCTCAAGCTGCGCCTTGATGGCGCAGGGCTGCCGCAAGGGCACTCCTTCAAGGTGCTCGCCCAGGATGGCGATTTCTATACGCTTCAACTGGAAGATTTTGCCGGACTCGAGGCCGTGCTGGCCGGGCTGCGCCAGGCAGGAATCACGATCAGGGAATTTGACCTGCAGCCGCCCGACCTCGAAGAGGTGTTCGTCCGGACCATGAGACGTCATTGATGACGAGCTTCCAGACGCTTTTCTACAAGGAGGTTCTTCGTTTCTGGAAAGTCGGATTTCAGACCGTCGCCGCGCCTGTACTGACGTCGTTGCTCTACCTTCTGATCTTCGCGCACGCCCTGGAGGGCAGGGTAAGAATCTATGACAATGTCGGCTACAGCGCATTCCTGGTGCCTGGACTTGTGATGATGAGCGTGTTGCAGAACTCCTTTGCCAACAGCTCTTCCAGCCTGATCCAGTCAAAGGTGACCGGGAACATCGTCTTTATTCTTCTGCCGCCGATCTCGTATCTGGAATTCTTTGGCGCGTACATCCTTGCTTCGGTGGTTCGTGGGATCGTCGTCGGCCTGGGCGTCCTCGCGGTGACCGTTTGGTTTGTCGATCTGACAGTCGAAGCGCCGTTCTGGGTTCTGGCGTTCGCATTGCTCGGGAGTGCAATTCTCGGCGCCCTTGGCTTGATTGCCGGTCTCTGGGCCGATCGGTTCGACCAGCTTGCGGCTTTCCAGAATTTCGTCATCATGCCTCTGACTTTTCTGTCGGGCGTCTTCTATTCAATTCACTCGCTCCCCCCGTTCTGGCAGGCGGTTTCCCACCTGAACCCGTTTTTCTACATGATCGACGGTTTTCGGTTCGGTTTTTTCGGAAAATCGGACATCTCACCGATCATCAGCTTCGGCGTGGTCGGCGCAAGTTTTGCGATTCTCTCGGCGCTCACGCTGGTGCTGCTTCGGGCCGGGTATAAACTTAGACAATAGGGTGGAATGCGATGGTTACTCCGGAAAGCGTAAAGCAGGGAATCAGCGCCGGTCTCGTATGTGAGCAGCTGGAGGTGCTCGGTGACGGTCAGCACTTCGAGGCCGTAATCGTAAGCGCTGCTTTCGAAGGCAAGAGCCGTGTGCAGCGCCACCAACTCGTCTATTCGGCCCTTGGTGACCGGATGCGGCAGGAGATACACGCGCTTTCCATGCGAACGCTGACTCCGGCGGAATGGCAGGCGGCCAAGTGAGCAAGCTGCGCATCACTGGTGGCCGGCACTTGATGGGAAGCGCTCGTGTTTCCGGCGCCAAGAATGCCGCCCTGCCCATCATGTGCGCCGCCTTGCTGTCGGCCGAACCGCTCCGGCTTTCCAACGTCCCGGAGCTGATGGACGTGGCGACGATGTCCAAGTTGCTGGCCCAGATGGGTGTTTCGATTGACCACGGCCGCGACGGACAAATGACGCTCCAGGCGGACGTCATACGCGACCCGGTGGCGCCTTATGAGCTGGTACGGACGATGCGGGCCTCGATTCTGGTGCTTGGCCCCCTCTTGGCGCGCTGCGGGCGTGCAAAGGTCTCCCTGCCGGGCGGTTGCGCGATCGGCCAGAGGCCAGTCGATCAGCACCTGAAGGGGCTCGCTGCCATGGGCGTGTCCATATCTGTGGAGCATGGCTACATACACGCGGAGACGGCACGGCTTAACGGCGCGCGTATCGTGATGGAACTCGTGACCGTGACGGGTACGGAGAATCTCATGATGGCGGCTACCCTTGCCGAGGGGACGACAATTTTGGAGAACGCTGCGCGCGAGCCGGAAGTTGTGGATCTCGCGAACTGCCTTATCGCGATGGGCGCGAAGATCCAGGGCGCCGGGACCGACAGTATCCGCATTGAAGGCGTGGGTCGACTCGGCGCTACCGCGTACCCAGTGATGCCGGATCGCATAGAGACCGGCACCTATCTTGTGGCTGCGGCGGCCAGCGGCGGCAAAATTACGCTGACCGGCGCGGCGCCCACCACGCTTGACGCTACGCTCGACAAGTTGCGTGATGCCGGGGCAAGAATCGAATGCGCGGGCGACACAATCGAACTGGAGATGACCAGACGACCAACCGGTGTCAGCGTGCGTACTGCGCCATATCCCGGTTTTGCTACGGACATGCAGGCGCAGTTCATGGCCCTGGACGCGATCGCCTCCGGAACCTCGGTGATCACCGAGAATATTTTCGAGAACAGGTTCATGCATGCGCTTGAACTGCAGCGCCTGGGAGCAGAAATCAGCATCCAGGGGAGTACGGCGGTGGTGCGGGGCGTGGAAAGGCTGCAGGGCGCGACCGTGATGGCGACCGACTTGAGGGCATCGGCAAGCCTTGTCATCGCCGGACTCGTCGCCGAAGGTGAGACATTGATTGACCGGATCTACCATCTGGACCGCGGTTACGAATCGCTCGAGCAAAAACTTTCCGGCCTGGGCGCGCGGGTTGAAAGGGTTGCCTAGGGGATAGTGGGAATCTGCGGCCGATATTCGGCCGGACAGCGCGCCGATCATATTGCGCCGGAGGTGGAGCGGTGGCGGCATGAGGTAGAATTACGCCCCTTTCCTTCCTGTAAATGCGCGAAAAATCAAGTCTGTGCGAGATTTTTCACGATGAGCTATCGATGAGCGAAATGATTTCGATCGCATTGTCCAAGGGGCGCATTTTCGACGAGACGGCGCCGCTGCTTGCGCGTGCCGGCCTGCGCCCGCAGGAAGACCCGGAAGCCTCGCGCAAGCTCGTGATCGGAACAAATCGAAAGGACGTGCGGCTCATCATCGTGCGTGCATCGGATACGCCGACGTATGTCCAGCACGGCGCGGCGGACCTGGGTATCGCCGGACAGGACGTCCTGCACGAACATGGCGGTGGTGGAATCTACCAGCCGCTGGACCTGGGCATCGCCCGGTGCAGGATGATCGTTGCCGTGCGGAATGGGTTCGACTATGCGGATGCGGTGCGCAGAGGTGCGCGGCTCAGGGTCGCGACAAAATATGTACGCATCGCACGCGAGCATTTCGCCAGGAAGGGCGTACACGTCGATCTTATCCAGCTCTATGGCTCAATGGAACTCGCGCCGATCACGGGACTGGCTGATGCGATCGTCGACCTTGTCAGTTCTGGAAATACTCTGAAAGCCAACGACCTGACGGCTGTCGAAGACGTGTTGCCGGTGTCGGCACGTCTTATCGTCAACCAGGCTGCGCTCAAGACCCGACGAATGCTGCTGCAGCCGATGATCGATGCGTTTGCGCGCGCGTCAGGGGGGAAGTCATGAGTGGCGGACGAATCGCACGGCTGAGCACGCGGAGCGCGGAATTCGACCGTCAACTGGCCATGCTTACCGGGTATGCATCCGCCGTGGGCGAGGATATCGATGACTCGGTCCGCGCGATTCTGGGCGATGTGAAATCCCGGGGCGATCTGGCCGTGCTCGAGTACACGCGCAGATTCGACAGAGTCGAAGCGACGTCAATGTCGGAATTGGAAATCGGCGCGAAGGAACTCGCGCGGGCACTCGAGTCGCTCCCGGTAGAACTTTCGTCGGCGCTACGCGCTGCTTCGGAGCGCATTCACCAGTTTCACGCGAGGCAGGCGGCGTCTTCCTGGGAATACACGGATCCGGATGGCACACGTCTCGGCCAGCGTGTTACGCCGCTCGACCGTGCAGGGCTGTACGTTCCGGGGGGGAAGGCCGCCTACCCGTCATCCGTCCTGATGAATGCCATCCCGGCCAAGGTGGCCGGAGTGGGTGAACTTGTCATGGTAAGTCCGACACCCGGGGGGGAGCGCAATCCGCTCGTACTTGCGGCAGCCGCGCTCGCCGGTGTAGACCGTGTGTTCGCAATCGGCGGGGCACAGGCCGTCGGCGCTTTGGCATATGGAACGGGCAGTATCCCGCGCGTAGACAAGATCGTCGGGCCGGGCAACGCCTACGTTGCGACCGCAAAGCGGCACGTGTTTGGCATCGTAGGTATAGACATGATTGCCGGACCATCCGAGATTCTGGTGATTTGCGACGGGAGTACACCCCCGGACTGGATCGCGATGGATCTGTTTTCCCAGGCCGAGCACGACGAGATTGCGCAGGCAATCCTGCTTTCCCAGGATGCGGAGTTCCTGGACGAGGTCGAGGCAAGCATCGAGAAACTCCTGCCGCAGATGGAGCGTGCTGCCGTGATCGGTGCTTCCCTGGCCGGCCGCGGGGCGCTCATCCATGTGCGGGACCTGAGCCAGGCGTGCGAGATTGCCAACCGGATCGCGCCAGAGCATCTGGAATTGTCTGTGAAGGATCCCGACGCACTCCTGCCTGCGATTCGTCACGCGGGTGCGATATTTCTCGGGCGCAACACATCCGAGGCGATCGGAGACTATTGCGCGGGCCCGAATCACGTCCTGCCGACCTCTGGTACCGCGCGGTTCTCCTCGCCCCTTGGCGTATACGATTTTCAGAAGCGGACCAGCATAATCGGGGTCTCCGGAAAAGGCGCCGCGTCGCTTGGGCGCGTGGCTGCAGTGCTTGCACGTGGCGAGGGCCTGCAGGCTCATGCCCGTTCCGCCGAGTATCGCTATCTCTGAGCTTATGCCCATGACCCCCGACGAGTTGATACGACCGGAAATTCTGGCGCTCAACGCCTATCACGTGAGTGAGGCCACGGGCATGGTCAAGCTGGATGCGATGGAGAACCCTTACCGTCTTCCGCCGGAAATGCGCAAGGAACTTGCGGCCGTCCTGAGCGAGGCCGAAGTGAACCGGTATCCCGAGCCGACTGGAAGGAAGCTGCGTGAGTTGCTGGCGAGGAAAATGAGGGTTCCGGAGGGCATGGAGTTGCTTCTGGGCAATGGGTCGGATGACCTGATCCAGATAGTCACCTTTTCGTGCGCAAAACCCGATGCACTGGTGATGTACCCTGACCCGACGTTCGTGATGTACAGGATGAATGCGCTTTTTTCGGGCATGCGGTCAATGGGTATTCCGACCCGGGGAGATTTCTCCCTGGACAGGGAGGCGTTCATTTCCGCAGTGCGCAGAGAAAAGCCGGCCCTGGTGTTTATTGCCTATCCCAACAATCCTACCGGCGTGCTGTACGACGAGGAGGACGTGGCCGAGATCATTCGCGCCACCGACGGCCTTGTTGTTCTGGACGAGGCTTACCATGTGTTCGCGCGCAGGAGTTTCATGCCGCGTCTGACGGAGTTTCCGAACCTGGTCGTGATGCGAACCGTATCGAAACTGGGTCTTGCCGGTATCCGCCTGGGCTATCTTGCGGGCCGTCCGGAATGGGTGTCACAGTTCAACAAGGTACGCCAAGCCTACAATGTCAGTGTGCTTACGCAGACTGCGGCGGAATTCGTACTGGATCGGATTGAGGTACTTGAGGCTCAGGCTGAGGCGATTCGCGCCGAACGCGCCGCGCTCAAGGAAGGCCTGGCAACCCTGCCCGGCGTAACGGTCTTCCCGTCAGAGGCTAATTTTTTCCTTGTCCGGGTGCCTGATGCGGTCCTAGTGTTCGACGCGTTGAAGTCAAACGGTGTCCTGGTCAGGAACTTCAATGGAGCCCACCCTCTGCTCGAAAACTGCCTGCGCATCACGGTAGGCACGCCGGAGGAAAACCGTACTCTGCTGTCCGCGCTTCGCGACGCACTTTGAGGATTCACATGCGCAACTCGGAAATCACCCGCAATACCAAGGAGACCCAGATCTGCGTCCGGATCGACCTGGACGGGACGGGAGTTGCCCGTCTGTCGACCGGGTTGCCGTTCCTGGAGCACATGCTTGACCAGGTCGCACGGCATGGCCTGCTAGACCTTGAGATCGAGGCAAACGGGGACCTCCATATCGACGCGCACCATACCGTCGAAGATATCGGCATCGCGCTCGGCCAGGCTTTCTCACGGGCGACAGGAGACAAGGCGGGAGTCCGTCGCTACGGTCATGCCTATGTACCGCTGGACGAGGCCCTTTCCAGGGTGGTCATCGACCTGTCCGGCCGGCCAGGGCTGGAGTATCACGTCAAGTTCACTCGCGCGCTGATTGGCGAGTTTGACGTCGATCTGATGCATGAATTTTTTCAGGGTTTCGTGAATCATGCGCTGGTCACGCTGCATATCGACAATCTGCGCGGAGACAATGCTCATCACCAGTGCGAAACCATATTCAAGGCGTTCGGGCGCGCCTTGCGCATGGCGGTCGAGCTGGATTCGCGCGCCCCAGGGGTCGTGCCTTCCACCAAAGGCACGCTCTGAAGCGGGCGCATCGTGGATATCGCGGTAGTCGACTACGGAATGGGGAATCTCCGCTCGGTTTCCAAGGCGCTGGAGCACATCGCTCCGGGCGCAACCGTTGTCGTGACTGCGCGCCCTGAAGACCTGCGCGCGGCCGGGCGGGTCGTGGTTCCGGGCCAGGGGGCGATGCCCGACTGCATGCGCGAACTCCGGGCGCGCGGCCTTGCCGACGCGGTGGTGGAAGCGACTCGCACAAAGCCGTTCCTCGGGATCTGCATCGGCTTGCAGATGCTGTTCGATTTCAGTGAAGAGGGCGGCGTAAAAGGGCTTGCGGTTCTGCCGGGCGCCGTGCGCCGATTCCCTCCTGGCATGCGAGATCAAACCGGGATGCCGCTCAAGATTCCTCACATGGGATGGAACGAAGTCCGGCAGTTGCGGCCGCATCCCATATGGGACGGGATCGAGGATTCGAGCCGTTTCTACTTCGTGCATAGCTACTACGCCGAGGTGGCTGAGCAAGGCGCCGCCAGCGGAAGTTGCACCTATGGGCTGCCCTTTACCGCCGCGGTTGCGCGGGATAACATGTTCGCCGTTCAGTTCCACCCGGAAAAAAGTCAGGCGGTAGGCCTGCAATTGCTTCGAAACTTCGTTCACTGGCAACCCTGACCACCGGCTACTCGAACGCCCTCAACCGCCCCATGATCCAAGTCCACGGCGCGCCCTCAGTGACCGCAACCGCAACCTCATGCTGATTATTCCTGCCATCGACCTCAAGGACGGGCGCTGTGTGCGCCTGCAGCAGGGCGACATGGATTCGGCGACCATATTCTCCGATGATCCGGTGGCCATGGCCCGTCACTGGGCCGCGCAGGGTGCGCGACGCCTGCATATCGTCGACCTGAATGGCGCCGTAGCGGGGAAGCCAAAGAATGAGAAAGTCATACGGGAAATGATTGCAGCGGTCGGCGATGCGCTTCCCATCCAGCTTGGCGGTGGGATCCGCGACCTGGACACGATAGAGAGCTACATCGATGCCGGCGTCGGTTACGTGATCATCGGTACGGCGGCGGTGAAGAATCCGGGCTTCCTGCATGATGCCTGCTACGCATTTCCCGGGCACATCATTGTCGGGCTGGACGCGAGGGACGGTAAGGTTGCAGTCGATGGATGGTCAAAGATGACCGGCCACGACGTCATCGACCTCGGGAAAAAATTCGAGGAATACGGGGCAGAGGCCCTTGTCTACACGGACATCGGGCGCGACGGGATGCTGACTGGCGTCAATGTGGAGGCCACCCTGAAACTTGCGCAGGCCATCAAGACGCCGATCATCGCCTCGGGCGGATTAAGCAGTGTCAAGGATGTGCAGGCGGTCTGCAAACTCGTACCTGAAGGGATTGTCGGTGCGATCGCCGGACGCGCGCTCTACGAGGGAAAACTCGACTTCAAGAAAGCACAGGCGGCGGCCGACAAGGCCGTGGGCAAGGCCTGAGCTGCGCTGCCGGATCGCAGGAGCACCGTCAGTGAGCCTCGCGAAGCGCGTCATCCCCTGCCTCGACGTCACCGCAGGGCGAGTGGTAAAGGGAATCAATTTCGTCAGCCTGCGGGACGCGGGCGACCCGGTCGAAATAGCCGCACGTTACGATGAACAGGGTGCAGATGAACTCACCTTCCTCGACATCACGGCGAGTTCGGATGACAGGGACATTATCCTGCATGTCATCGAAGCGGTTGCGTCGCGCGTGTTTATCCCGCTGACGGTGGGCGGAGGCGTGAGAAAGGTCGAAGACGTGCGCCGTTTGCTGAATGCAGGCGCGGACAAAGTGTCGATCAATACGGCAGCCGTGCAGAACCCGGATCTTGTGCACGATGCATCCTCCAAGGTGGGTAACCAGTGCATCGTCGTCGCGATCGATGCCAAACAGCGTGGGGAGGGCTGGGAGGTTTACACGCACGGCGGGCGGACGCCGACCGGGCTGGACGCGATCGAGTGGGCTATTCGCATGCAGGCTGCAGGCGCGGGCGAAATCCTGCTGACGAGCATGGACAGGGACGGAACGCGTGACGGCTTCGATCTCGCCCTCACACGAGCCGTTGCCGACGCCGTGGGAATACCGGTGATCGCATCCGGCGGTGTGGGGTCGCTGGATCACCTTGCCGAAGGTGTGCTGATCGGCAGAGCGGATGCGGTACTTGCAGCGTCGATATTCCATTTCGGCGAACACACGGTGCGCGAGGCGAAGGAATGCATGCGCAGTCGAGGTATCGAGGTTCGCCTGTGAGCACCGCCGGAAGCGAGTGGATTGATCAGGTGCGCTGGGACGACAGGGGGCTGACTCCTGTCGTGACGCAAGACGCCAGCAGCGGGCGTGTGCTTACAGTGGCGTGGATGAATAGGGAAGCTCTGACGGAAACGGTGCGCCTTGGTGAAGCGGTCTACTGGTCCCGCTCCAGAAATCGCCTGTGGCACAAGGGGGAAGAATCCGGCCATGTGCAGAAAGTCGCCGAAATCAGGCTCGACTGCGACGCGGATGTGCTCTTGCTGAAAGTGAACCAGCACGGCGGGATCGCCTGCCACACCGGCCGGGAGAGTTGCTTCTTCATGAAACTCGAGGATGGTCGCTGGGTTCCCAGTGACCCGGTCCTGAAGGACCCCGGACTTATCTATGGAAAGCGATGAAACCTGGACTCTATGAAACGCTGGAGCGACTTGCGCTTTCGATTGAGGGACGCAAGAACGGCGATGCCGAAGCCTCTTACGTTGCAAGGCTGTTTGCCAAGGGAGAGGATGCAATACTCAAGAAAATTGGCGAAGAAGCCACCGAAACGGTGCTTGCGGCGAAGGATGGCGACCGACTGCACATTGTGCGCGAAACCGCCGATCTCTGGTTTCACTGCATGGTGATGCTGGCGCACTATGGTCTTGGCCCACAGGATGTGCTGGCAGAACTGCACCGCCGTGAGGGGATTTCAGGGATCGACGAGAAGGCGGCCCGCGAGGACGCGCTTCGCGGCAAGGAGTAAACGGGATGACAAACTGTCTTTTCTGCAAGATGGCTGCGGGGGAGATTCCGGCGAAAAAGCTCCACGAAGACGAGGATGTCCTGGCTTTCCACGACATACGGCCCGTCGCCCCGGTACATTTCCTCATCATTCCCAAGGCGCATATCGAAACACTCTATGAGGCAGGCATGCAGCACCACGCCGCCCTGGGCAAGATGCTGGTGTTGGCTGGGGTCCTCGCGCGCGAGGCCGGGGCCACGGACGGATTTCGTACCATCATCAACTGCGGTCGGGTAGGCCATCAGGAGGTGTATCATTTGCATATGCATGTCATCGGCGGGCCCGAGCCACTCGGCCCCATGATCCTGAGAAAGAAATAGGAGGCTCCAAGGGGTTCATTTTCAATTTGGCACTGGTTGATCGTGCTGGTGATCGTGATGCTGATATTCGGCACCAAGAAACTGCGCAACATGGGCGCGGACCTGGGTGGCGCGGTGCGGGGTTTCAAGGACGGCATGCGCGAGGGTTCCGACAAGTCGGCTGAAGGTGCCGGCGCGCAGGCGATTGGCGGCAAGACGACGGTCGAAGGGACGGTCACGGGCAAGACCGAGACCAAGGCCTAGAAAGGCCGATTTATCGATGCAGGGCGTCCCTTGGGGCGCCCTTTGTTTCTGCGGATTCCTCTCGTGTTCGATATCGGATTTTCCGAGTTGATGCTGATCGGGCTGGTGGCACTGATCGTGATCGGCCCGGAACGCCTTCCGCGCGTGGCACGCACTGTCGGGCATCTGATCGGCCGGCTGCAGCGCTATGTCGCCGATGTGAAGGCGGACATCAGCCGCGAAGTCGACCTCGATGAGTTCCGCAAGATGCGGGATTCTGTCCAGGACGCCGCATCGAGCATCGAAACATCGATTGCTTCCGGATTGACAAAAACCGAGGATGAGCTCAAGACCTCGCTCAGCCTGGATCCGCGTGCGCGGGAGGATAAAGAGAAGGGCGATGAGGCCGATGAGGTCCCTGTGGAGGGGGCCCGTTTGACTGAGGCGACGGATTCCGGCCCCCCCCCCGACGGGGCCAAGGTCGCGGAAAACAAGCAGTGAACCGGTGGCGGCCATGAGCACCCAGGAAACGTTCATTTCGCATCTGATCGAACTGCGCACCCGCCTGATCCGCGCGCTGCTGGCAGTCGTGATCATTTTCATTTGCCTGTTCCCATGGGCAAAGGATCTGTACTCGATGCTTGCGAGTCCATTGTTGGCTTCGTTGCCCAAGGGCGGCCAGATGATCGCAACGGATGTGGTCGGGGTATTTGTGGTGCCGATGAAAGTTGCGTTCCTGGTGGCGTTCCTGATCGCGCTGCCTTATGTGCTCTACCAGGTCTGGGCCTTCGTCGCTCCCGGCCTGTATGTGCACGAAAAGAAGCTGGTCCTGCCGCTGGTAATCGCCAGCTGGATACTGTTTTTCGTCGGTATGGCGTTCGCCTATTTTCTGGTTTTTCCGATCGTATTCAAGTTCATGGCTTCAATCGCACCAGAAGGCGTGGCGTGGATGACCGATATTGAGAAGTACCTTTCCTTCACCCTCACCACGTTCGTTGCGTTTGGCGTGACGTTCGAAGTTCCGGTAGTCGTGATCGTCCTTGTGCGGGCGGGAATCGTGTCGATCGACAAGCTGAAGCAGGCGCGACCCTACGTGGTCGTTGGCGCCTTCGTCATTGGCGCGATCTTCACACCTCCCGATGTGATATCGCAGCTGATGCTGGCGGTGCCGCTTTGCCTGCTCTACGAACTCGGAATCCTGCTCGCGAGGATCATTGGCACGGCGCCCCC
>JBBQVP010000032.1:0-30297 GCA_038211455.1 Burkholderiales bacterium | reverse complement strand
TGGCCGCGCTTGACGTGCGGGCGCCGGCCGAAATGCACCGAAACGCCGATGCCCTTGTCGCGGTTGTGCTCCAGCGTGTCGATCTCGCCCTTGCGCACCGTGACCGAAAGGCCGAAACCCTCGGAAACGTCGCATTCGCAGCCTGCGGCGCCGAGCGAGCGCGCATGGTCGAGAACGGTCTGCGCAAACTCGCGCAACTGGGCATCGCTGTAGGTAAAGCGTTCGTCTGTTTTCATGGCGCGCTATCATACAGTGCTATGGAAGATGAACTGCCCGACCCGCCGCTAAGCAAGACCCGCAAGAAAGAGCAGATGCACGCCCTGCAGAAGCTGGGCGTCGAGCTCGTCGAGCTGTCGCGCGACAGTCTCGCGTCCATGGACCTGCCCGAAACCCTGCGCGACGCGATCCGCGCGGCACAGCGCATCACGGCGCACGAAGGCCGCCGCCGGCAGATGCAGTACATCGGCCGCCTGATGCGCGACATCGACCCCGCCCCGATCCAGGAACGGCTCGACGCCTGGCGCGGCCAGTCGAAGACCGAAATCGCACGCCAGCACGGCATGGAGCGGCTGCGCGAGCGCCTGATCGCCGACGACGCGGCACTGACTGAATACGCCGAGAAGCACCCGGATGTGGACCTGCAGATGCTGCGCAACCTGATCCGCAATGCCAGGAAGGAAGCCGCCGAGAATCGGCCGCCGAAATCCTTCCGCGAAATCTTCAAGCTCATCCGCGACGCGGGGTGAAAAGCCTATGAACGATGAACTGTTGATCGGCCTCGTCTCCATCAGCGATCGCGCCTCCAGCGGGGTCTACGAGGACGCCGGCATCCCGGCGCTGAAAGAGTGGTTCGGCGCCGCGCTGGCCTCGCCCTGGCGCATGGAAAACCGCCTGATCCCGGACGAGCAGCCGAAAATCGAGGCCACACTGCGCGAGCTGGTCGACACCGCCGGATGCCATCTCGTGCTGACTACAGGGGGAACCGGCCCCGCGCCGCGCGATGTGACGCCCGAGGCCACACTGGCGGTCGCCGACAAGGTGATGCCCGGCTTCGGCGAACAGATGCGCGCCGTGAGCCTCAAGTACGTGCCGACCGCGATCCTGTCGCGCCAGGTGGCGGTGATCCGCGGGGGAGCATTGATCATCAATTTGCCCGGCCAGCCAAAAGCCATCAAGGAAACGCTGGATGGGGTGTTCGCTGCCGTGCCCTACTGCATCGATCTGATCGGCGGGCCGTACATTGAGACGGTGGAATCCGTGGTCAAGGCGTTCAGGCCGAAGAGTGCGATCCGGCAGAAAAGTTGAACTTTTCTTGCCCGATCTCCGCGTCAGGCGCGGGCTTCATGGCAGGTCTGTCGTTAAATTACACTACAGCCGAAGCGACAGCGGGCCGCTTGACCCGGAACCACGTCGCGTACAGCGCAGGCACGAACAGCAGCGTCAGCACCGTCGCGAAGATCAGACCGCCCATGATCGAGTAGGCCATCGGCCCCCACAGCACGCTGCGTGTGAGCGGGATCATTGCGAGCACGGCCGCCGCAGCCGTCAGCACGATCGGCCGGAAGCGGCGCACCGCCGATTCGCGGATCGCGGTCCACACCGGATGACCCGCCTGGACGTCCTGCTCGATCTGGTCGACGAGGATGACCGAGTTGCGCATGATCATGCCGGCCAGTGCAATGACGCCGAGCAGCGCGACGAAGCCGAACGGCTGACCGAACACGAGCAGCGCGAGCGCGATCCCCACCACACCGAGCGGCGCGGTCAGCACCACCATGAAGGTGCGCGAAAAGCTCTTCAGCTGGATCATGAGCATCGCGAGGATCACGGCGACGACCATCGGCATCCCGGCGGCGATCGAGTTCTCCGCCTTGGCGTTTTCTTCATAGGCGCCGCCGGCCTCGACGCGGTATCCCGCGGGCAGCTTCGCCTCGAGTTCCTTCAGCGTCTTCTGGATCTCGACACTCACGTCCGGCGCCTGCACCCCGTCGACGATGTCGGCGCGCACCGTGAGTGTCAGTTCGCGGCTGCGCCGCCAGATGATCGGCTCTTCAAGCGCTTCGCTGATTGTCGCCACCTGCGCGAGCGGCACGGTGCGCCCGTTCGCGGTCGGCACCGACAACTCGGCCAGCGTCTCCAGCGTCCCTCGCTCCGACGCCGGCGCGCGCAGCAGCACCTCGATGATACGGTCGTTCTCGCGGTAGGTGCCCAGCGTCACGCCCGAGACCACCGCCGCGGTCGCGCGCGCAACAGCCTGCGAGGTCACGCCGAGCGCCCGCGCCTTCTCCTGGTCTACTTCGACCCGCAAGGCGAGCACGCGGTCGCCCCAATCGACGTTGACATCCATCGTGCTGCGATTGGCACGCACCTTCTTGCCGACATCCTCGGCGATCGCCTTGAGGGTCATCGCGTCGGGCCCGATCACACGGAACTGGATCGGGTAGTTGACCGGCGGGCCCAGCGGAACGCGGTTCACCCGGCCGCGAATGCCGGGGAAGTCCTTCCCCAGCGACTGGCGGATCCGCTCCACGACGCGTTCGCGTCCCGGGATGTCGCGCGTGAGTACGATCAATTGGGCGAAGTTGGTGCGGAAAAGCTGCTGGTCTAGCGAAAGGAAGAAGCGCGGCGAGCCGTTGCCGACGTAGGTCACGAAGCTTGCAACGTCCGGGTCAGCCGCCAGACGCGATTCCATGCGCGCCGCCTCCCGGCCGCTGGCCGTGATCGAGGCGCCCTCGGGGAGCCAGAGCTCGATCATCAGCTCGCTGCGGTTGGACGAGGGGAAGAATTGCTTTTCCGTCAGGCCCATGCCTGCGACCCCGAGCAGGAAGGTCAGTGCCGTGGCAACCAGGACAGTCTTGCGCTGCGCAATGCACCAGTCGATCACCCTGCGCAGTCGCGCATAGAACGGCGTTGAATAGACGTCGTGGTGGCCCTCGCCGTCTTGGGCGCTGTGCGCCGGCCGCTCCTTCAGCAGCCAGGCGCCGAGAAACGGCGTGACCGTCACCGCGGCGAACCAGGAGATGATCAGCGCGATCGTGGTGACCGCGAAAATTGCGAAGGTGTATTCCCCCGTGGTCGACTTTGCCGTGGCGATCGGGAGGAAACCCGCCGCCGTTATGATCGTGCCCGAGAGCATCGGGAACGCGGTCGAGGTGTAGGCGAAAGTGGCTGCGCGCACCTTGTCGAATCCCTCCTCGAGCTTTCTCGCCATCATCTCGACGGCAATCATCGCGTCATCTACCAGCAGGCCGAGCGAAATGATCAGCGCGCCGGTAGAGATCCGGTGCAGGTCGATCGAAAAGAAACGCATCGCGAGGAAAGTCGCGGCGAGCACGAGCGGGATCGTCAGCGCCACCACGAGGCCGGTCCGCGCGCCGAGCGAAAGGAAGGAAACCAGCAGCACGATCCCCACCGCCTCGAGCAGCGAGTTCATGAATTCGCCGACCGAGTCCTTGACCACCGCCGGCTGGTCGGAGACCTGCTCGAACTCGATACCCAGCGGCATGCCGGCTTTCAGGCGCGCCATCGTGCGCTTGAGGTCGGCGCCCAGCTGGAGGACGTCGCCGCTGGCGATCATCGACACCGCGAGGCCGATCGCCGGCTTGCCGCGGGAGCGCATGAACGAGACCGGCGGGTCCGCGTATCCGCGGCTGACAGATGCGATGTCGCCCAGGCGCAGGATACGCGCGCCACTCTGCCCGCCGCTTTCCCCACCGACCCTCAGCAGCAGGTCGGAAACCGCCTTCACCGAATCGAGCTGTCCGCTAACGCGCAGAGCCACTGAACTCTCCTTCGTCTCGACGCTCCCCGGGCTGACGATCGCGTTCTGCGCCTGCAGGGCCTGGCCGATCGCGGCGGGATCGATGCCCAGGCTCGCGAGCTTCTTGGTCGAAAGTTCGATGAAGATCTTGTCTTCCTGCACGCCGATCAGCTCGATCTTCGCCACGTTCGGCAGCCGCAGCAGCTCCTGCCGCACGCGCTCGACGCGCTCGCGCAGCTCGGAATGCGTGAATCCGTCGGCGGTGAACGCGTAGATCGAACCGAACACGTCGCCGAACTCGTCGTTGAAGAACGGGCCGAGCGCCTCCGCCGGCAGGGTGTAGCGGATGTCGCCTACCTTTTTCCTCACCTGGTACCAGATGCCGGGAACGTCCTTTGGGGCCGCGGTATCGAGCAACTCGAGGATGATCAGCGACTCCCCCGGCTTGGAATAGCTGCGCGTCCATTTGAACGACGGGGTTTCCTGGAGGATCTTCTCGATCCGGTCCGTGACCTGCCGGTCGACCTGCTCGGCGGTCGCGCCGGGCCAGAGCGTGCGAACCACCATCGCGCGGAACGCGAAGTCCGGATCCTCGCGTTGGCCGAGCTTGAAAAAGGCGGCGACGCCGCCGATGGCGATCGCAAGAATGAAGAACAGCGTCAGCTCGCGATACTTGAGCGCGGCCGCGGACAAGTTGAAGCGGTGGTCGAAGCGATCGGCGCTCATGCCGGCCTACTGCGGTGAAACGATGCGCACGCGCTGCCCGGCGCGCAGCAGCTGCGCCCCGGCGACCACGACCAGGTCGCCGGCGCCGATGCCCGACTCCACGAGCACATGGTCGCCCGCCAGTCCGCGCGTCTTTACCGTCTGCAGGCGGACCGCGCCGACGCCGTCTTTCAGGGCGTCGACCACCCAGACCTGCATGACCTCCCCTTTTCCGTACAGCGCGGCCACTGGCAATTCGATGCGTTGCTCGGCCTTGCCAATGCGCGCGGCGACCCGCGCGCTCATACCCAGCTCGGCGTCTGGGCCAGCATCGAGGATGGTGACTTTCGCGGCATACGTCCGACCCACCGGGTCGGCCATCGGGGACAGCTCCCTCAGGCGGCCCGTCCAGCTGCGTCCGGGGAGCGCATTGAGGGTCACTGTGAAAGCGCCGGCCTTCTCAAAATCCTCGCGCCGCGATTCGGGCACCGCGGCCGCGACTTCCATTTCGATGCCCTTCGCGTCCTTGCGCGCCAGCCTCGCGATGGTCTGGCCGGCGGCGACGACCTGCCCGGCCTCGGCCTCGATGCCGGTGACCACACCGGCGGTGTCGGCGTGGAGCACCGCATAGCCGGCCTGGTTCTCGCTCTGGCGATACTGGGCGCGCGCGGCCTGCAGGCGCGCATCAATCGCGTCGAACGTGCTCGCACGGCGCTCGAGTTCGGCATGGCTGATGAAGTTCTTCTCGCGTAGTTCCCGATAGCGCTTTAGGTCACCTTCGGCAAACCTTCTTTCGGCCTCGAGCTGCGCGATCTGGGTGCGCGCGCTGGCCGCCGCGAGCTCGAGATCACGCGCATCCAGCCGGGCGATAGGCTGGCCCGCGCGCACCGTGGCGCCGACGTCGACGAGGCGCTCGATCATTTTCCCGCCGACCCGGAAACCGAGCCGGATTTCATAGCGCGGCCGCACCTCTCCGGCGAATTCAATCGAGCGCGCCTGCGGCGAGGTATCGACTTTCAGCACGCGCACGGGACGGATCTCCTCGGCTTGCGCCGTCGTGCTTGCCTCCGGCGATTTTCCGCATCCAGCCGCCATCGCACAGAGCGCCAGTAACGCCGCCAGCATCGCCCTCTTCATTTTCCGCTCCCGTCCCGGCGCGACGTGGCGCCTTCCCATAGATTTGTCAGTGCCGCGTTCAACTGCTTTTCCAGATCGAGTTTGAATATCCGCATATCCGGCCGCTCCATCGCGGAGACCAGGCATTCTGGCGGGCTGGCAATCTGCCAGAGGCCGATCATCAGCCCGTAGCTGGCCATCAGCAGGCCCACACCCTGCCCGCGGGCCAGGCCCGGGAAAAGCACCTCCAACCGGGCCCCGAGACAGGCAAGGCGTGCGCCTATCGCCTGCTTGAACGCCAGCGCGGCTTCGGCCCCGACCTTGGTCTCGAGCATGCCTCGGCAGTTCGCCGCAAGAGGAAGGAATTCCGGATGCCCGCGCAGGAAGCGTCCAAGCGTGCGGGCGATCATGCGGATGTCGGCGCGCGGCGCAGCCAGTGCCTTCTCCAGTGCGTCGAACAAGATCTGCTGCCGCTGCCCGTGCACCGCCAGCAGAACCTCTTCGCGGGTGCCGAAATAGAGGTAGACCGTGCCCTTCGCCATGCCGGCGCGACGGGCCAGCGCATCTACCGAGAACGCGCCCTGCGGGGCATCCTTGAGCAACGCGACCGCGGCGCGCAGGATTGCAGCGTGGCGCTCGGACTTGTCCTCGGGCAGGACCGCGCGGGTGCGCGCGCGGCGGCGCGGCGCTGCGGTGCGAACGGCGTTTCGGATTGCTGTGCCTGCGGAGGACATGCCTGTAAGACCCTAAAAAATGCGGGTTTAATGACTGCCGGTCATTTATTTAAAATCTTAAATGACCGTCAGTCATCAGTCAACAAGGCGTGCGCTAGAATCCCGCCACCATGAAAACAGACCTGCTTGAACGCATTGAAATCGAGACCGGCGCCTCACCCGACGCGACGGTGATCTTGATGCACGGACTTGGTGCGGACGGCCACGACTTCGAGCCCATCGTGCCCGAACTCCGGCTGCCGGCCGGGATGGCTGTGCGCTTCATTTTTCCGCACGCACCGGAGCGCCCCGTCACGCTGAACATGGGTATGCGAATGCGCGCCTGGTACGACATCCTCGAACTTGGCGGCGGCAAGGAGGACAGCGAAGGGCTTCGCGCTTCGCAGGCCGCGATCGAGGCGTTGATCGATTTGGAGGCAGGGCGCGGCGTGCCTTCAGCGCGCGTGGTACTTGCCGGGTTCTCGCAGGGCGGCGCGATTGCGCTGCAGACCGGCCTGCGCCACCCGCAGCGCCTCGCGGGCATCATGGCGCTGTCGACCTACCTGCCGATCGCAGGCACGGTGGAAGCCGAACGCAATGCCGCGAATGCCGACCTGCCCATATTCATGGCGCATGGTAGCGAAGACCCGATGATCCCCATCGACCGCGCCGAACGCTCGCGCAAAATGCTCGAGGCCCTCGGGCATTCCGTAGAGTGGCACACATACCGCATGCCCCACTCCGTCTGCCCCGAAGAAATCGCCGACATCTCGAAGTGGCTGGTCAAACTCCTCGGGACTTGAGCGAAGCGCACAAGAGGGGGTAACGGGGGAAACGGGAAGGCCCCATCGCGCAGCGATGGAAGGGACCCGGGTCCCCTGTCACGATTCTCTGATCATCTCCCGAAACCGCGCAATCTCGTACTCCTCTCCCCTGTCTTCCACGCCCTGCGGCATGAAGACATGGAAGCGGCCGTTGCGCTCGAGTTCGAGGTTCTGGCCGGGGACGAACATTCCTGCGCGCAGCACGATGCGCACGTCCCCCCCCTCCGGCTCGCCGCTTTTCAGAAGCACGCCCGTCTGACTGGTTCTCCCGGCTTCGAACTGCGCAGCAACCGGAACCTTTGACAGTGTCTGGATCCCGACGCGCGCCTGGCTCGCACCCACCTTGTTGACCCGGCGAACGATCCCGACAACCCAGTTGTTGCCACCCTCGGGCTGCATCGCAATCAGCGTGTCGACCTTCAGCCAATCGCCTTTCAACTGCTGGACCACGGCGCCGAACCCGCCCGCGCTCACGTTCTCGACGATCCAGCTTTCGACGCCGCTGCCGTCAAAATCGAGCGACGCCGACGCGCCAAGCACGCTAAGCAATCCCTCGAACCCGTGCGCGACCGAAAGCCGCGACTTGACCGTATGCCTGGGATGCTTCCTCTCGGGCGGCTCGGGCGACCAGTACAGCGCGAGGTGGCTGAGCACCTCCAGCACGACTTCGGGCGGGTAGGCGTCACCGAGATTGAGCGTGGACGGGACCACACCGCTGGCCTCCAATTTCTGCAGGTGCGCCCTTACCTCGGCGAGCGCCGCCGAGGCGCCAAAAAAACGCAACGTCGGGGTCTGCTGCGGCGGCCGAGCCAGCCGCTGCGGTGCCATGTTCTGGTTGATGTCGACCCAGTAACCCATGTCGGCATCCGGCGCGCTGCCAAGTGCGAGCTTCGGCGTGAAGTCGCCAATCAACCGCTCGGCGAGGTCTGCTTCGAGGGGCAGAAGCGCATCGGGAGAACTCGCGCTGAACACGGCGCCCTTGAGGAACTCCATCTGCGGAGTCGAATCGCCCGGCATCCCCGGATAGACTTCGACCCTTGCACCGGCAAGGCCGCGAAACTCGGCGAACCCGTACACCCGGTTGAAGATTCCCCACACGCCGAGATCGACCGGGCCGTAACGCATATGCATCCACTTGATCTGTTGCGCCAGGCTGCGCAGAGTGCGTACCAGCAGTAGAGGAAGTACCCCCTTGGCAGCGTCGGCGCCCTTTTCACCGGTGACGAATGCATCGACCGTGTGACCGAATGCACGGCCGGCATGGCTCCAGTAATCGTGCAGGCCTTTCCAAAGGCGGTTCTCCTGGAACTTCGACGGCCGGGCGGCGGCGAAGTAGTCGCGTGCGAGCTTGCGTACGCGCACCTGCCCGGCCTCGTCGATCTGGAAAAGCAGCTGGACGCGCTGGTCGAGCCGGAACCCCTCGACCGTCGAGACCGAATCCAGCCAGTGGGACAGTTCCTCCAGCGCCTTTAGCGGATCCTGCGCCGGCAGATCGTCGAGCAGGCGCCTGGCCTCTTTCGGATCGGCCATCGGATGGTCCGGCTTGTTTGCGCCGAACAGCTTGAGCATATCGATCTCTCCCCTTGGGTCCGGATCAGCCCACTGCGGCGCGCCGGGCGGCGGCGCCGGGCATGCCGGACGAAGGGATAATGCATCCACCGGGTACGGATACGCAACCACGGCTACAATTCAAGCTAGGCTCGCCTCCCCTGTTCCCGCGTTTTCAGACACATGCGCTTTCTCATCGTCGACGAATCCAGTGCCTTTCGCGCCGCCGTGTCGGGCATGCTGCGGGCGCAATGGCCGGATGCGGGAGCCGACGAATGGGACCCGCAGCGGCAGGGAAATCCACTCGAATCGGTCGAGCTAAAACGATACGCCGCAGTGTTCCTTGACACCGAACCCGGGGGTGCGGACGGCATCGCGTGGGTTGCGCGGATCCGCAAGGATCCCGGCGCGCCGCCCGTCATCCTGTTCACCGCGCATGGCGGCGAATATCTTGCTGTGCGGGCCATGAAGGCGGGTGCGGCCGACTTCCTGCGCAAGGACGGGCTGACCGGGGAGCAGGTCGTGCGCGCGGTAGAGGAGGCGCTGCGCGAACAGGAAGCGCGGCGCGTGGACAGCACGAGTCCGAATCCTGGATTCATGCGCACCACGCAGTTCGAGGTAAACAAGATCGGCGTGCCGTTGATGGACGAGCCGCGGGTGCCGGGATACCGGGCACTGCGCAGGATCGGCGAAGGTGGCATGGCCAAGGTGTACCTGGCCGAGCGGGTAAGCGACGGGATTCAGCTTGCGCTGAAGATCCTCGACCCGTCATTGCGCTCCGACACGGTATTCCTGCGCCGCTTCGAGCAGGAGTCGAAGCTGATCATGTCGATAGAGAACGAGCACGTTGCGAAGATCTACGACCAGGGATTTTCCGGGGGAAGCCCGTTCATCGCGATGGAGTATTTCCCCGGCGGGGACCTCAAAGTGCGTCTCCAGCAGAGGATAACGTCGCTCGGCGCACTGCGGATCGCGTCCCAGATTGCCAAGGCGCTCGACATCATCCATTCGCACGCGATCATCCACCGCGACCTGAAGCCGCAGAACATACTGTTCCGCGAGAACGGGCGCCTTGCGATCGTCGACTTCGGTCTCGCCAAAGACCTGAACATCGAGTCTTCGCTGACCCGGCACGGGCAGGTCATCGCTACGCCACGCTACATGAGCCCGGAGCAGTGCATGGGCCTGCCGGTCGATCACCGGACCGACCTGTACAGCCTGGGTGTGATCTTCGTCGAAATGCTCACGGGACAACGTGTTTTCGATGCAGAGAGCGCGGCAGGCCTGGTATACCAGCACGTGCACGGCCCGATTCCGCAGCTGCCGGGAAAACTCGCGGGCTATCAGCCCATCATCAACCGCCTGCTTGCGAAGAAGCCGGAAGACCGCTTTCAGAGCGCGCGCGAACTGTTCGCTTACATCGCCATATGAACCCAAACGTCCCGGAAGAACGCCAGTACCTCGACCTCCTCGCGCACGTACTTGCCAAGGGCGCGGAGAAATCCGACCGCACCGGGACCGGCACGCTTTCGGTGTTCGGGGCCCAGATGCGCTTCGACCTCGCGCAGGCCTTCCCGCTGTTGACTACCAAGAAGCTCCACCTGAAATCCATCATCCTCGAGCTGCTCTGGTTTCTCAGCGGCAACACCAATATCCGCTGGCTCCAGGAGCGCGGCGTCACGATCTGGGACGAATGGGCCGATGCCAGCGGCGAGCTCGGACCGGTCTACGGATACCAATGGCGGCACTGGAGGACGCCTGACGGGCGAGAAATCGACCAGATCGCACAGGTCGTTGAGTCCATTCGCAAGAAGCCCGATTCGCGCCGGCATATCGTGTCCGCCTGGAACCCGGCCGACGTCGACCGGATGGCGCTGCCGCCCTGCCACGCGTTGTTCCAGTTCTATGTCGCAGACGGGAAACTGTCCTGCCAGATGTACCAGCGCAGCGCCGATCTCTTTCTCGGTGTGCCGTTCAACATCGCCTCCTACGCCCTGCTCACCCTGATGATGGCGCAGGCGACAGGCCATGCGCCCGGCGAATTCATTCTCACCCTCGGTGACGCGCACCTGTACGTCAATCATCTCGAGCAGGCGCGCACGCAGCTTGCGCGCGATGCGCGGCCGTTCCCGCGCATACGACTCGCGCCCGGCGTGAAGGACGTGTTCGGGTTCCGGTTCGAGGATTTCACGCTGGAGGGCTACGACCCGCACCCGGCGATCAAGGCGCCGATCGCGGTATAGGACGCCCGAAAAAAAGAGGGCCCGCCTTCGGGGGGGGCGGCGGGCCCTGGGGGAGAACCGGCTGGCGGGGCGCCTCTCGCGTGCGCTCCCGGAGTTGTGCCACGGGTGCTAGAAGGCGCCGCGACTCCAGTACTGGAAGGCATACAGCAGGCCGGCGGCCGCGAAAACGTAGACCACGAGGTCGGCCGAACCCGATTGCTGGCGCACCGAAGTGAAGCTGCGGGAGATCCAGCCGATCACGCCGAAGATGACCATCAGGCCGCCCGCGGCGACACCGCCGGAATAGCCGGATCCGAGCAGGCCCGCGATCCAGCCGCTGGGCGATAACAGCTTGTAGATCGTGCCGCAGATGCCGATCACGACCATGACAACCAGTCCGAATCCCCAGACCGCCTGTACCAGCGTACCTGTGTCCTGCTTGTGCTTTATGCTTTGCATGGTGTTCTCCGTTGACTGTTTCTATTGACCGGCTGCGAAGCGGGTCAGCGTCGCATCGACGATCGCGCCCGAAGACACCGACAGGCCGTGCGCACGAAGATGCCGTTCCGCGGCGTCGGTGATGGCCTCGCCAAGCCCGTGCTGGTCGAGCAGCTTGCGAAACCTGAATACAGTAGGCTCGGTGGGCACCGCGTCGCGACCCAGCCCAACGCATGCAAAGCGGCGCATCGCCGCCGAGTCGTAGAGTTCCTCGCGCACGGCTGCATCAGACAAATGGAACCAGCGCTGCAGGAAGTAGATCCGCAGCAGGCGGTCGAGCTCGAGCGCACGTACACGGTGCCCGCACGCGCTCCGGTACACCGGTTCGACCCGTTCACCCAGGTCCTGCCAGGGCAGCGCGTACTCCATCTCGTTGAGAAAACGCTCCCGCCGCGTCGGAACGCGCATTGCCTCGAACGCGGGTCCGGCCTGCATGCCCGCACTTGTTTTTTCTATTTCCAGGCTGTGTTCCACTGTTTGACCCGTTCCTTGATGGTTTCGACAACCACCTCTTTGCAAGGCGCGTGCCAGCGTCTAAAAACAACATTGGAACAACAAGTTGAAAACGATTTGTGATCGAATTGGCAGACTGTAAAAATGTGTTAACTGTCGGGTGTCCACGACAGCCATGGAAGCCAAAGGCGGAGGGCTTTGAAACGACAGGCTTTTTTGTGTCGCCGTCCGGCGACAGCGGGGCTTACCCTGCGGGCTTGAACTGCGCCGGCTCGAGTGAGTGCCGCTCCAGCAGCCGATAGAACTCGGTGCGGTTGCGGCCAGCGAGCTTCGCCGCCTGCGAGACATTGCCACCGGTCAGCTTGAGCATTTGCACAAGGTAGTCGCGCTCGAATGTTCGTCGCGCCTCGTCCAGCGGCGTGAGCGCGCTGTCTTCGTGATCGATCGCCTGCCGCACCAGCGACGCGGGCACCACCTCGGTGGTCGCGAGCGCAACCGACTGCTCGACTACATTGAGCAGCTGGCGCACATTGCCCGGCCACGGCGCGGTGATCAGCAGTCCCAGGGCCTCGGGGGAAAAGCCCCGGGCGCGTTTCTGGTAGCGCTCGGCCAGGCGCTTCAGGAAATGCCCGGCAAGCAGCGGTATGTCCTCGCGCCGCTCGGCAAGCGACGGCACGCAAAGCCTGACCACGTTCAGCCGGTAGTAGAGGTCTTCACGAAACTCTCCTGTCGCGATGCGCTCCTCGAGCTTGCGGTGCGTGGCAGACACGATGCGCACGTCCACGCCAACCGATTCGTTGGCGCCGACCGCGCGCACGCTGTGATCCTCGAGTGTGCGCAGCAACTTGACCTGCAGTTGTAGCGGCATGTCGCCCACCTCGTCGAGAAAAAGCGTCCCGCCCTCGGCCGCCTGGAACAGCCCCCGGCGGTCCTGCACGGCACCGGTAAACGCGCCCTTGCGGTGGCCGAACAGTTCGGTCTCGAGCAAGCCTTCGGGAATGGCGCCACAGTTGACCGCGACGAAAGGCTTGTCCCGCCGGCGGCTCGCGTGATGCAGGGCGCGCGCGACCAGTTCCTTCCCGGTTCCGCTGGGCCCGAAGACGCAGACGCTGGCGTCAGATTGCGCCACGAGCTCTGCCTGCGAGAGCAGGTGCTCCATCACCGGTGAGCGGGTCACGATCGCGGCACGCCAGTTGTCCGTCTCCCCGGGCTCTCCAGGCGCGAGGCGCAACGCGTCGGCCACCGTCTCGGTCAGCAATTTGCTGTCGAACGGCTTGGTGAGAAAGCCGAACACGCCGCGCCGGGTCGCTGCCACCGCGTCGGGTATCGTTCCGTGCGCCGTCAACACCACCACCGGGATCGTCGGCGCCTGCCGATGGATCGCGTCGAACAGGGCCAAACCGTCCATGCCTTCCATGCGCAGGTCGGTGACCACGACCTTCGGCCGCTCAAGCGCAAGGCTTGCAAGCGCCGCCTCGCCCGACCCGACTGCGGTCACGCGATAGCCCTCGGCATTCAGACGCATGGCGATCAGGTGCAGCAGGTCGGCGTCGTCATCCACGAGGAGGACACCTGGGCGCCCGTCAGCGTAGCGCGTGTTGACGCGCGCGTTCATGCCGCCCCGCCCGCGTGCCGGGGCAGCACCACGCGAAACCGCGAGCCCGCGCCATCCGAGGCCACGCCGATGGTGCCCCCGTGTGCCTGGACGAACTCGCGCGCGATCGCGAGCCCCAGGCCGCTGCCCTCGATCCGGCCGCCGCTCCTGGCGCGCCCGCGGAAAAACGTGTCGAAGATGGAGCGGCGCTCGTCGGACGGAACTCCAGGACCGGTATCGATGACTTCGACACTGACCGAATCAGGCTTCGGGTCGAGCACCAGAGAAATGCTGCCACCCTCGGGCGTGAACTTAAGTGCGTTGCCGACGAGGTTATCGAACACCGTGCGCAGCTTGTCGCCGTCGGCTTCGATGCTGGTCGCAGGCGTGTCCAGCGCCACCGTCTGGCCCTTGGACTGCGCCTCCAGCATGTGCGCTTCGGCCACCTCGCGCAACAACGCGGCCAGCGCCACCGGTCGCCGTTCCAGGTTGGCGGCCGCATGCAGTGCGTGCTGGTAGTCGAGCAGTTCCTCGATCATGTGCTGCAACCTGAGGCTGTTCTCGCGCAGGATGGTCACCACCTTGCGCTGTTCCCGGGACAGCGGCCCACCGACGCCGTCGTGCAGCAGTTCGGCACCTTCGCGAATCGCCGTCAGCGGCGTTTTCAACTCGTGCGAGATGTGGCGGAGAAACCGGCTCTTCTGCGCCTCCAGCGCGGTCAGGCGCCGCCGCAGCCAGTCCAGGCGCTCGCCCAGGTATTGCAGATCGTCGGGGCCCCGCACCTGAATCGGACGGGAGAAGTCCGCGCTGCCGAGCTGGCGGATCGCCGCGTCGAGTTCGCGTATCGGCAGTGCGATCAGGCGGGTGAGCGCCAACGCGATGGCAAGCGCCAGCGCGACCGACGCGAACAGCAGCCCGGTGACGCGCTGGCGCACACCCTCGGCGGACACGCGCAGGCGCTCCACTTCGCGATCGGCAATCACATAGCTGATCGCGAGTACTTCGTAGCCGCTCTCGGCGAGCGCGCGCACGCGCGCATTCAGCGACTGAGGATCAGGCTTTGCGCGTGATGCGTTGGCAAGGATTTCGTTCAACCGGCTTTCCTGCTCGACGGCAAGGTTGAGCGCCGCGACCTGCCCGGCATCCAGCGGCAACTGGGCCAGTTCGCTGCTCACGATGCGGAAGCTCCGGCGCACGCGCGCATAGTCGGCCATCAGTTCGGGGTCGGGCGAAATCTGGCTCTGTCGCGCAATGCGCTCGATGGAGCTGATGCGGTTGACCAGCGAGCGGCTGACGCGCGCTGCCTGGGCTGCGTTGAACACCGCGTTCTGCGCCTGCCCTGCGAGGTTCTCTGTCGCCCAGAATGTATACATCAGCGCCCCCGCCAGCGGCAGCGCAAACAACAGGAAACCCGCCACCAGCAGCTTCAGGAAAGAGCGCGGAAAGCTTTTCTGCGCGAGCGTCGGCTTCATGCTGCCTATAATTGCACGATGGACCATGACACTGACAGGACGAAAGTCACACCGGAGAAGGGTGATGTATTTGCCGGATTGCGCGTCTATCTGGTCGCCGCCGTCGCATCGAACGGGGTCATCGGCGCCGGCAATCGAATGCCCTGGCATCTGCCCGGCGACCTGAAACACTTCAAGGCGCTGACCCTCGGCCACCCGGTCATCATGGGGCGAAAAACCTTCGAGTCGATCATCGCAAGCACGGGCAAGCCGCTGCCGGGGCGCGAAAACATCGTCGTCAGCCGCACGCCCGGCCTCGAAATACCCGGCGTGAGCATCGCCGCCTCGCTCGAGGGCGCGCTTGCCCTGTGCGTTGGTGAAACGGTGGCGTTTGTGATCGGCGGCGGAGAGATCTACAAGGCAGCGCTGCCGCTGGCCGACGGCCTTGTCATCACCGAAATCCGCAAGGCCTACGAAGGCGACACCTGGTTTCCGGACTGGGACAGGAACGCATTCCGCGAAACGCAGCGCGAGACGCACGCGCCGGCGGAAGGCCCTGGCTACGATTTCGTCTTGTACGAGCGCGCCTAGGCGGTTTCCCCGAGCGCTGCATTCACCCGCGGCATGACCTCTTCGGCCATGAGCTGCATGGAGCGCCGGCCCAGACCCGGATCCATCCAGTCGTGGCAGGGATAGAGCAGCGTGCCGAACGGGCCCGTCTGCTTCCTGAACGCAAGGATCTGCTCGACCACGCTGTTGACTGTGCCAGCGATCACAAGCTTGCGGGTCACGTAGTCGGGGGTGATTTTTTCGTCCGGCTCACTTTGGTCAAGCTTGAACAGGTTCGAACGACCACCGAACCCGACGAGCTTGCGCACGAGCTGCCTGAAATAGAAATGGTAGGGCCCTTCCGGTGACTTTCCGTAGCGTTCCGCCACCTTCTCGTCGTCGGCGACGAAGATCGATTTCGCGACCCGCCACTCGGCCGGGCTGGCCACCGCACCCACCGCGCTCCTGCCCTCGGCATAGCGCGGCCAGTGAGATGCGACCCACTCCGGGAGAAGGAAATTCGCAGAAATCGGCTGCCAGCCGCGCTTGGCCGCCTCGGTGACGCCCTTCGAATGCGGCGCCACGGCGGTGACCACGATTTGCGGATGCGGCCGCTGGAACGGACGCAGGATGGTTCCCTGCCCGATTTCCAAAATCATGGTTTTCTCGGTGCTGACGCTGTAATGCTTGCCGCTCAGCCGGTACGGGGCCTCACCACTCCAGATCTGCAGGACCATGTTGATGCACTCGAGAAAAATCTCGTTGCGGTCCTTGCCGTAGTTTCCGAACACCTCTGCATCCGACATCAGCCCGCCTGGGCTGATCCCCATGATGAACCGGCCGCCGAGCATGTGGTCGAGCATCGCCACCTGCGCGGCGACGCCCGCAGGATGCGCGTTCGGCATGTTGAGCGTGCCGCTGCCCAGGACGATCTGCCGCGTTTCGTGGGCGAGGCTGGCAAGAAACATCAGGCACGAGGTGACGTTCTCAGCCAGGTCCGTCGTATGTTCGCCAACATAGGCCTCGCAATAGCCGAGGCGATCTGCAAGCAGTATCGCTTCCCGGTCCTCCGCCAGCGTTTCCCGAGGCGCGCGCGCAGGCGGATGCAGCGGCATCATGAATGTTCCAAGCTTCAATCGATCTCCAGGGTATGTGCAGGCATCCGCAAAACTTCGGACGGAGCGTCTATAGCACATCCCGCTCGGATTGACAGGTAGGAAACCCCCGTGTCAGCATGGGTTAGATTTACTCTTGAGGAGGAGACGAAGATGAAAATAACCAAACTGCTGTCCGCATTCGCGGCAATCGCGGCGCTTGCGTCGGCTGTGGCTTTCGCCCCGGTCGCCCAGGCCCAGGCACCAATCAAGATCGGCCTGTCGATGCCCCAGACCGGGCCGCTCGGCGCAGGCGGCAAGGCCGCGCTGCTGGCGCTCAACATGTGGAAGGACGACGTGAACGCCAAGGGCGGCATGCTCGGGCGCAAGGTCGAACTGATCTCCTTCGACGACCAGGGCAATCCTGCGAACACCCCGGGGATCTACACCAAGCTGCTGGATATCGACAAGGTCGACCTGCTCATCGCCCCGTACGCGACCGTCCCGACCGCGCCGCTGCTCCCGCTGGTCAAGGAACGCAACCTGCTGCTGATGGGCAACTTCTCGTTCCAGGTCAATCACAAGGTGCAGCACACCATGTGGTTCAACAACGCCCCCTGGGGCGACGCCGAAAGCTGGTTCGAGGGCTACTTCCAGGCCAGCCAGAAGCTCAAGCTCAAGTCTATCGCCATCCTCGCTTCTGACCAGGAGTTCGCGCAGAACCTTGCCACTGGCGCGAAGGCGCTGGCGAAGAAGATGGGCCTGCAGACAGTGTATGAGCAGAACTACCCGCCCAATACGGTGGACTTCTCCTCGATGCTACGCGCCATCCGGGCAGCCAAGCCCGACATGGTTTTCGTGGCCTCCTACCCGGGTGATTCGGTCGCGATCGTGCGCGCGGTCAACGAAGTCGGTGTGGGTTCGTCGGTCAAGCTGTTCGGCGGAGGCATGGTCGGGCTGCAGTTCACGCCGATCATGGAATCGCTCGGCTCGCAACTGAACGGCATCGTCAACTACAACAGCTACGTGCCCGGCATGGACTTTCCCGGCGTGAAGGACTTCCTCGCGCGCTATGCCACGAAAGCGGCCGAAGCCAAGGTCGATCCGCTGGGCTACTACCTGCCCCCGTTCAACTACGCGATCGGGCAGATGCTCGAGCAGGCGGTCGCCGGGACGAAGAGCCTTGACCACAAGAAGCTGGCCGAGTACCTGCACAAGAACGAAATGAAGACCATCGTCGGGCCGATCACCTACACGGCTGACGGCGAGCGTGCCAAGCCGGTCGTGCCGATGATCCAGTTCCGCGGCGTGGCCGACAAGAACGTCGAGCAGTTCCGCACAGTGGGCAAGCAGGTCATCCTGTACCCGGACAACTACAAGAACGGCGAAGTCATTCCATTCGACAAGGCGCACAAGTAAGCGCAAGCCCGGACCGGCGGCGCGGCAGTGCCGCGCCGCCTTTCTTTTCCTTCCAGTAACCAGTTACTGCGACGACGGGGTGCCGCTTGTTCTCGCTTGACCTGCTCGGCGACGCGATCATTTTCGGGGTGCTGCTCGGCTGCTTCTATACCGCAGTCAGCATCGGCCTGTCGGTGTCGTTCGGCCTGCTGGACGTGCCGCATATCGCCCACCCCGCGTTCGTTGTCCTTGGTTCCTACGGCACGTTCCTGCTGGGCAGCAAGCTTGGCTGGGACCCGATCCTTTCGGGCCTCGCGCTGATGCCGGTGTTTTTCGTTTTCGGCATGCTGGTCTACCGGTTCTATTACGAGACCTTCGAGAGGCGCGGCGGCGACACGGGGGTGCGCGGACTTGCATTCTTCTTCGGCGTGGCGTTCATCGTCGAGGTCGGCCTGATCCTTGCCTTCGGGGTCGACCAGCGTTTCGTCGAGGCCGACTACATCGGCAAGAGCATGCGGATGGGTGAAATGCGGATCCCCGTGCGCCTGCTCGTGGCCTTTGGCATGGCGCTGGTCCTGACCACGGTCCTGACGTTCTACCTGTCGAAGACTTTTACGGGCCGCGCGATCAAGGCCGTCGCCCAGGACGAGCCTGCGCTGCGTCTGATGGGCGCGAATCCGGTGCGCATCAAGCAATGGGCCTTTGGGATCGCCACCGCGGTGGCCGCGCTCGCCGGCGCGCTGCTGATCATCGTCGGCCCGGTCGACCCCGGGATGGGACGTATCTATATCGGGCGCACCTTCTGCGTCGTCGTGCTCGCAGGCCTCGGAAGCATGAGCGGAACGCTCGTGGCGGGGCTGATCCTCGGGATATCCGAATCAATCGTGCTGACCATGTTCGGGGCGTCCTGGGCACCCGCGGTGTCCTTCGGGCTGTTACTCGTCGTGCTGGGCCTGCGCCCGCAGGGACTGTTTGGAAGATGAGTGGAAGATGATCCGCACATGAGCAAACCATGATGGCACGCATCGGGGGTTTCTGGATCGGCGCCGCGGTCTTGCTGGGCCTCGCCTTCCTTGCCGCGTTCACCATTGAAAACGAGTACTACTTCTTCGCGGCGTACATCGTCCTGCAGTTCGTGGTCCTCGCCACCGCGTGGAACATTCTCGGCGGCTATGCGGGCTACGTGAACTTTGGCACCAGCGCATTCTTTGGCGTGGGTGCCTATATCGCGGTGATGCTGATCAAGTCGCTGCACGCGCCTCTCGCGGTGCAGATCCTGGGCGCTGCGGCTGTGGGCGCCCTGCTTGGCTTCGGCGCCGGGCTGCTCACGCTCCGGCTGCGCGGCATCTTCTTCTCGATTGCAACGGTGGCGGTTGCCATCATCCTCGAGACGGTGATCAATAACTGGCGCTACGTGGGAGGCGCGTCCGGGGTGCAGATCATGCGGCCGGAAGTGCTCGCGCCGTTCGATTCCTATACCAAGATGCTTTTCGTGGTGGCGGCGTTCCTTGCGATCCTGGCGGTGGCCACCGCGCGCTATGTCCAGACCTCCTGGATCGGCCGGGGGCTGCGCGCGATACGCGATAACGAAGAGGCGGCAGAGTGCTCGGGCGTGCCCACGCTGCGGTTGAAACTGCTTGCCTGCGCGATTTCCGGCGCACTGATGAGCGCGATCGGCGCGCCGCTGGCGATGTACCAGAGCTTCGTCGAACCGGCATCCGCGTTCAGCATGAACTATTCGGTGTCGGCGCTGGCCATGCCGATCATCGGCGGCACCTCGCACTGGATCGGCCCGGTAATCGGGGCGCTGCTGCTCGGCACCGTCCAGCAGGTGGTGACCGTGACGATTTCGTCGGAACTCAACGTGATGGTGGTCGGCGTGCTGCTGGTGGTCTTCGTCGTTGCCGCGCCTGAAGGCATCATCGGCCTGTGGCGCCGCTATGTGCTGAAGAGGGGCGACCAGTGAGCACCCCGCTGCTTCGTGTCGAGAGTCTTTCCAAGAACTTCGGCGGATTCACGGCGCTAGACCATGTCAGTATCGAGGTCGGACGCGGAGAGCGCTTCGGGCTGATCGGCCCGAACGGTTCGGGCAAGACGACGCTGATCAGCTGCATTTCCGGGTCGCTGAAAAACGATGCCGGAAGTATCCTGTTCGATGGCGAGGAAATGTCGAAGCTGCCCGCGTTCCAGCGCACGCGGCGCGGTATCGCGCGCAGTTTCCAGATCCCGCGGCCCTTCGCCAGCATGACCGTCCTCGAGAACCTTCTGGTGCCGCTGGAGTTCGTGGCGCATCGCGGGTCCCTTCACAAGGCCGACGCGCGTGGCGAGGCGATGGAACTGTTGCGCGGGATGGGCCTTGCCGACAAGGCTGACATCCGTTCCAACCGGCTGTCGCAGGTCGAGTTGCGAAAAATGGAGCTCGCCCGCGCAATGGCGTCGCGCCCGCGCATCCTGATCTCCGACGAGGCGATGGCGGGCCTGTCTTCCAATGAAGTGAGCGAGGTACTGGAAATCCTGTTCAAGCTGAACGCAGGCGGGATCAGCGTGATCATGATCGAGCACATCATGCAGGCCGTCATGAAGTTCTCCCAGCGCGTGATCTGCCTGGATGCGGGGCGGATCATCTGCGAAGGTACGCCCGAGGCGATCGTCGCCAACCCTGACGTGCAGAAGGCCTACCTTGGCGCTTGAGCTGACAGTCCGCAGCGTTGACGCCGGTTACGGCGCGGTGCGCGCCCTGCACGGCGTCTCGATCAGTATTCGCGAAGGCGAGACCGTCGCGTTCCTGGGAACCAACGGCAACGGCAAGAGCACGCTGATGAAATGCGTGATGGGCATGGTGCGCCCTACCGCAGGGGAGATCCAATTCGCGCTCGATGGCGCGACGCACGACCTGACGAAGCTCTCGACCGAGGAAATCGTCAACCTCGGCATTGCGATGGTTCCGGAAGGGCGGCGCCTGTTTCCGAAACTCACCGTCGAGGAAAACCTGCTACTCGGAGCCTTCCGCCCGAAGGCCAGGCCGGACATTGCAAAGAACCTCGAACTGAGCTACGAGACCTTTCCGGTGCTCAGGGAACGCAGGCGGCAGCTGGCTGGCTCAATGTCCGGCGGCCAGCAGCAGATGCTCGCGATCGCTCGAGCGCTGATGTCCTCGCCCAGGCTCCTGCTGATCGACGAGCCCTCCGTGGGGCTCTCACCGCTGCTTGTCTCGACGACCGTCACGATGATCAAGCAGCTGAAGGAAAAGCACGGCCTCACCGTGCTCATGGCGGAACAGAACTTCCACCAGGCGATCCGGATTGCGGATCGCGGCTACCTCATCGTGCACGGTGAAATCGTGTTCGAAGGCCGCACGGTCGCCGAACTCGAACAGAACGACATGGTGAAGAACTACTACCTCGGCACCGCCTAGACCTTGCCGAGGGCGCCCAGCACCCGCTGGGGCGTGAACGGCATGTCGGTGACCCGCGCCCCGAACGGCACGAGGGCATCGTTGATTGCATTCATCACCGCCCCCGAAGCGCCGGCCGTGCCAGCCTCACCCACACCCTTGGCACCGAGTTCCGAGGTCTTCGTCTTCGACTCCACATGGCCACAGACGATGTCCGGCATCTCGACCGACATCGGCACCATGTAGTCTGCCATCGTGGCGTTCAACAGCTGCCCGTCCTCGGAATAGTGGCATTCCTCGAACAGCGCTGCGCCGATGCCCTGCACTACGCCCCCGCGGATCTGCTCGTCCACCAGCAGTGGATTGATCACGGTGCCGCAATCTTCCACGCACCAGTGCCTGAGCAGCTTCACAAAGCCGGTGTCAGTGTCGACCTCGACCAGCGAGGCCTGAATCCCGTTGGTGAAGGTGAAGCCGTACTCGCGCGGCGTGTAGTGGCGCGTCACCATCAGTTCCGCCTGGAATTTCGGCGGCAGCGTGTCTGGGCGGAAATACGCCACCCGTCCCAGTTCCGCCAGCGGAAGTTTCGATTCCCCGCTGGCGATGTCGATCACTTCATTATTGAAAATGTCCAGGGACGCCTTGTCCGCGCCCAGAATCGCGGCGGCGATATCCAGGATGTTGGAGCGCAGCGCCTTGCCCGATTGCAGCACCGCTTCGCCACCGATGCCCGCGCCGCGCGAGGCCCAGGTGCCACCCCCGTAGGGCGTGGTGCTCGTGTCCCCGGTGATCACCTTGACGCGATCCAGGCTCACTCCAACCGTGGTCGCCGCAATCTGCGCGAAGATGGCCTCGGTCCCCTGGCCCTGCTCGGTGACACTCGACAACACCGTGAGCATGCCGGTGGGCTCCAGCCGCAGGGTCGCGCCGTCCTGGGCGGAAATGCGCGCGCCGCCGACGCCATAGAACGCCGGTGACGGGTTGGTGACTTCGATCATCGCGGCAAAGCCGATGCCGCGATGCACGCCCTTCTTGCGCAAGCCCGCCTGCTCGGCGCGCAGCCCCTTGTAGTTCATCAGGGCCAGCAGCTTGTCCAGGCACTGGTGGTGCGTCAGCACCTCGAACTTCATCCCCGCCGCGCCCGTGTACGGATAGGCGTCGTCCGGCACCAGGTTGCGGCGGCGGAACTCTGCCGGGTCCATGCCGAGCTTGTGTGCTGCGAGATCGACGATCGCCTCGGTGAGCGCGACCGCGATCGGGTGGCCCACGGCGCGGTACTGGCAGGTCACGTTCTTGTTCGTGAACACGACATTGAGCTTCGCGCGGTAGTTCCTGTGCTTGTACGGCCCGCCTGTCAGGTTGATGACCTGGTTGCCTTCGATGCCGCTGGTGCGCGGGTACACCGAATACGGCCCGATCGCGGTCAGGTCATCGAGGTCGAAGGCGAGGATCTCGCCCTCCTTCGTCGCAGCGAGCCGCACCGTGACCTTGTGCTCCCTGGCGTGGATGTCGGACAGGAAAGATTCAAGCCGGTCGGCCACGAACTTCACCGGGCGGCGCAGCATGATCGACAGCGCGGCGGTGCACATCTCGTCAGGATAAACGTGCACCTTGATGCCGTACGCGCCGCCGATGTCCTTGCAGATGACGCGCACGTTCGCCTCCGGCAGGTTCAGGTGCCGGGCCAGGATGTCCTGCATCATGTGCGGCGCCTGGGTGGCCTGATGTACCGTGAGCGTGTTCTCCGCGGCGTTGTAGTCGGCGAGGATCGCGCGCCCCTCGAGGCACACACCGGTGTGCCGGCCGAAGCTGTAGCTTTCCTCGACCACCACATCGGCCCTGGCAAATGCAGCGTCCACTTCGCCGTTGTCGACGGCGCGCTTGAAGCAGATGTTGTCGCCAAGCTCCGGGTGGATCACCGTGTCGCCAGCGAGCGCCGCGTGCATGTCGATGACGGCTGGCAGCGGCTCCCAGTCGGCCTCGATCAACTCGCAGGCGTCCTCGGCCTGGGCGCGGGTCTCGGCGACCACTGCGGCCACGGCCTCGCCCTGCCAGCAGGCTCGATCGATGGCCAGCGGGTGCTGGGGCGGCGACTTGATCCCCTGCAGGTGCCCGAGCACGCCAACCCAGGGCGTGCAGAATTCGGCGATCGCTCGCCCGTCGACCACGGCGATCACACCGGGCGCGGCACGCGCCTGGGTGAAATCGAGCCGCTTGATCATCGCGTGCGCGTGCGGGCTGCGCAGGAACACCACCTGCGCCAGTCGCGGGAAGCGCAGGTCGTCGATGTACGAGCCGCGCCCCTGCAGGAGGCGTTTGGCGTTGGCGCGCGGCTCAGGCTTCCCGATATAGCCGGATTCGGTCCGCGATTTCGCATCCTTCACCGGGATCTCGGCACGCGCGTTCATGCCTTGTCTCCCTTGCGGCGCGCCAGCAGCACGGCTTCGACCGCATCGACGATCGCGTGATAGCCGGTGCAGCGGCAGTAGTTTCCCGACAGGTGCTCGCGTATCCGCTCGCGCGTGGCGTCGGGTTCGGAATTCACCAGGTCCAGCGCCGCCACCAGCATACCGGGCGTGCAGTATCCGCATTGCAGCGCATTGCGCTCGTGGAAGGCGTGCTGCAGGGCGGCGAGTTCGCCGGAATCCGACAGGCCCTCGATCGTGTCGACGGAGCGGCCATCGCATTGCACGGCCAGGGTCAGGCAGCCGCGCGCAATCTCGCCGTCGATGCGCACCGTGCACGCGCCGCAGGCGCCGTGCTCGCAGCCGATATGCGAGCCGGTCAGGCCGAGATCGTCGCGCAGGAAATCGATCAGGTGGGTGCGCGGAAGCACGCGCCGCGTGACTTTCGTGCCGTTGACGGTCAGCGTGACATTCATGGCTTGATCCATGCAGGCTCCTGTCAGCTGCCCAGCGCCGCAAGCACGCGGGCGGCCAGCACATTGGCGAGATGCAGCTTGGTTGCCGCGCGGTTCTCGAGATCCTCCATCGGCGACAGGTCGCGGCCAAGCTCAGCAGCAAGATCGGTCGCGGGCGGCTTGCCTTCGGCAGCCTGCATGGCATGCCTGGCGAGAATCGGGGTGATGCCCGCGCCGAGGTAGGCCAGGCGCACATCGTGCAGCCGGCCGCCCTCGTTTTTCGCCAGCGCGGCCACTCCGACGATGGCGTAGTCCCCGTGGCGGCGCGACAGCTCGAGAAATCCGCTGCGGTAGCCCGGCAGCAGCGGGATCACCACCTCGGCGAGCAGTTCCCCGGGACGCAGGTCGGTCGCGTACAGGCCCTTGAAGAAGGTCCTCGCCTGCACCGACCGCTCTCCTTGACGCGAAACCAGCCGGAAGCGCGCATCCAGTGCCAGGCAGCACGCGGGCCATTCGGCCGCGGGATCCGCCAGCGCCAGCGAGCCGCCGAAGGTACCGGCGTTGCGGATCGCCACGTGCGCGATGTGCGGGGCCGCCTGCGCGAGCAGAGGGCAGTGCGCCGCAACTCCCGGCGAACGCTCGATTTCACGGTGCCGCACCAGCGCGCCGATGTGCAGGCCATCCGCGCGCAGCGAAATGTGATCCATTCCGGCCAGGCCGCTGATGTCCACGAGCAGGTCGGGCATCGCGACGCGCAGGTTGAGCATCGCGATCAGGCTCTGGCCGCCGGCCAGGATCCTGGCCTGCTCGCCGTGCGCCTCCAGCAGGTCGAATGCCTCCTCCAGGGCGCGCGGCCGGGCATAGGCGAATGCGGGTGCTTTCACTGCACACTCCAGCTTGAAAAAAGATTCGAAACAGAGTGTACCCCAGCAGTCTTGCGGCAATTTCCTCCGCTACACTTGCGAAAACCCGTTCAGGGTCCCGGGGGACGCGTTCCCCTGCACACACGCGGAGAACGTCATGCCAGTTACCGAACTCAACCATTATTTCGTTCGTGCCAACGACCTGGAGGCGACCAAGGCTTTCTATTGCAAGGCGCTCGACCTGGAGGTCATGCCGCGGCCCCCGTTCCCTTTCGCCGGCTACTGGCTCGGGCGCGAAGGCCGCATCTGGGTGCACATGGGCCAGCACGGCATCCCGAATTCGGAACTCTATTATCGTGGCACGCCCAAGCATGCGGCCCTGAACAACTCCGGGACCATCGATCACATCGCGTTCCTGGCCACCGACCCGGAAGCCTTTCGCCTGCGGTTCGCCGAGATGAAATGCGATTCCTGGGCGCGCGCGCTGCCGGAATTCGACTTGTTCCAGATCTTCGTGCGTGACCCGGACGGACTGACCATCGAGCTCAATTTCAACGGCTTGAAGGAAATGCCCGCCTATGGCGAGGACTATTCGACCATGCCGGCGCTTGAGGGCGCGAAAGACAAGGCCGGCACCATGACCAAGCCTTCCTGAGGGGGCGCACACATGGACAAGCGCAGCGGATTTTCAGATATCGGATTCGATGAGGCCGCCCGCCGGGCGCATGCCCTCGTGCCGCAGTTGCGCGCCCTTTCCGGCGCCGCCGAGGAAGCGCGCAGGATCACGCCCGAAATCCTCGCGCTGCTGCACGAGAATGGCATGTTGCGCTTCCTGCAGCCCAGGCGCTGGGGCGGAATGGAACTCGATTTCGTCTCGGTGTTCGACCTGCCGGAAATCATCGGCCGGGGCGACGCCTCGGTCGCGTGGAACGTCGGCAACCTCGCAATCCACCACTGGATGCTCGCACTGTTCGACCCGAAGATTCAGGAGGAAGTCTGGGGCGACGATCCGGACGTCGTGATCGCCTCGGGGATCGCCTACCCGCAGGGCCGGGCCCGCAAGGTCGACGGCGGCATCGTGCTCTCGGGCTACTGGAACTTCTCCTCCGGCGTCGACCCCTCGACCTGGAACCAGCTCGCCTGCATCGTGAAGGACGGCGACAAGGTCATCGACCATCGCATGTGCATGGTGCCGCGCAAGGACTTCGAGGTCATCGACGACTGGCAGACCCTCGGCATGCGCGCCACGGGTAGCAAGTCGGTCAAGGTCGACGAGGTGTTCGTGCCCGACTACCGCGCGCTGTCGATGTACACCGCGCGCGGCGGGGCGGATTTCCCGGGCTTCAAGGCCAACCCGAACCCGCTCTACCAGGTGCCGCTCGGCGGGATCGGCACGCACTGCCTGGGCGGGGCGATCATCGGCAATGCGCAGGCGGCGCTCGAGCTGACCATTGCGTCAGTGAAGGAGCGCAGCACCAGCTACACAACCATGAAGATGCGCGACTTCCAGACGGTGCAGGTGCGCACCGGCGTGGCCGGCGCGAAGATCGACATGGCGCGTGTTTCCATGCACAACGACTGCCTCGAAGCGCAGCGCTTTGCCGCGGCCCGGAGCATGCCACCGATGGCCGACAAGCTGCGCTGGCGGCGCAACTGCTCGCTGGCCTGCAAGCTCGCGGTCGAAGCCGTGGATACGCTGCACGAGATGGCTGGCGCCAACGGGATCTACAACAAATACCCGCTGGAGCGGCTGTTCCGGGATGCGCACACCGGTTCGGCGCATATCGGCTTCAACTGGGACGCGAACATGTCGATGTGGGGGCTGACCGCGCTCGGCGGGGAGATCAAAAACCCGACGATGTAGCTGTTACAGGAGTCAGTTCTTGTTGCGCACGCAGTCGATGTAGTACTGCATCATTCCACCCTCGACTTGCTCCTCCACGAGGCCGTGAATATCGGTCTCGAAGCCGGGGAACCTGAAGTTAAATTCGCGCGCGAATTTCAGGTAGCTCACGATCGTCGCGTTGAAACGCTCGCCCGGGATCAGCAACGGGATGCCCGGTGGGTACGGCGTGACCAGCACGCTGGTCACCCGTCCTTCGAGGTTGTCGATCTGCACGCGGTCGATCTCGCGGTGCGCCATCGCGGCAAACGCGTCTGAGGGCTTCATCGCGGGCTGCATGTCGGACAGGTACATTTCCGTGGTGACCCGCGCCACGTCGTTGGCCTTGTACATGCCGTGGATCTGGTCGCACAGGTCGCGGATGCCGAGGCGCTCGTATTTCGGCTGCGCCTGGCAGAACTCGGGCAGCATGCGCCAGAGCGGCTGGTTCTTGTCGTAGTCGTCCTTGAACTGCTGCAGGGCGGTCACGAGCGTGTTCCAGCGGCCCTTGGTGATCCCGATGGTGAACATGATGAAGAACGAGTACAGCCCGGTCTTCTCGACGATAACTCCGTGCTCGGACAGGTAGCGCGTCACGATGGCCGCAGGGATACCGGTCTTGGCGAACTTCCCGGACACATCCAGCCCCGGGGTGATCACCGTCGCCTTGATCGGGTCGAGCATGTTGAAGCCCGGCGCAAGGTTGCCGAAGCCGTGCCACTTCTCGTTGGCTTTCAGCACCCACTCCTCGCGCGAGCCGATGCCCTCGGTGGCGACCTTCTCCGGTCCCCAGACTTTGAACCACCAGTCCTTGCCCCACTCGCTGCCGACCTTGCGCATCGCACGGCGGAAATCGAGTGCCTCCAGGATCGACTCTTCGACCAGCGCCGTCCCGCCGGGCGGCTCCATCATCGCTGCGGCCACGTCGCAGGACGCGATGATCGCGTACTGGGGCGAGGTCGAGGTGTGCATCAGGTAGGCCTCGTTGAACGAGTGCCGGTCGAGCTTCCGCGTCTGCGACTCCTGCACCAGGATCTGCGATGCCTGGGAGATGCCGGCGAGCAGCTTGTGGGTGGAGTGGGTCGCGTAGATCATCGCGTCCTTCGGCCGCGGGCGGTCGCGGCCGATGGCGTGCATGTTCTTGTAGAAGTCGTGGAAGGTCGCGTGCGGCAGCCAGGCCTCGTCGAAATGCAGGGTGTCGATCGAGGAGTTGAGCGTCTCCTTGAGGATCTCGACGTTGTAGAGCACGCCGTCATAGGTGCTTTGCGTTATCGTCAGGATGCGGGGCTTTTTCCGCTTGGCCGCGCGCGCGAAAGGATTGGCCTCAATCTTCTTCGCGATGTTGTCCGGATGGAATTCCTCCAGCGGGATCGGCCCGATGATGCCGAGGTGGTTGCGCGTCGGCGTGAGGAACACCGGGATCGCCCCGGTCATGGTGATCGCGTGCAGGATCGACACATGGCAGTTGCGGTCCACGACCACGATGTCGTCCGGCGCGACGTTGGCATGCCACACCATCTTGTTCGAGGTCGAGGTGCCGTTGGTAACGAAGAAGCAGTGGTCGGCGCCGAAGATGCGCGCCGCGTTCTTCTCCGAAGCGCCCACCGGGCCCGTGTGGTCGAGCAGCTGGCCGAGCTCGTCCACCGCGTTGCAGACGTCCGCGCGCAGCATGTTCTCGCCGAAGAACTGGTGGAACATCTGCCCGACCGGGCTCTTCAGGAACGCGACCCCGCCGGAATGCCCGGGGCAGTGCCAGGAGTAGGAGCCGTCCTGCGCATAGTGGGTCAGCGCCCGGAAGAACGGCGGCGCAAGGCCATCGAGGTAGGACTTCGCCTCCCGGATGATGTGCCGCGCGACGAACTCGGGCGTGTCCTCGAACATGTGGATGAAGCCGTGCAGTTCCCTCAGGATGTCGTTCGGGATATGCCGCGAGGTGCGCGTCTCGCCGTACAGGTAGATCGGGATGTCCGCATTCTTGAAGCGGATCTCCTCGATGAACTTGCGCAGGTTCAGCACCGCGGGGTCGACCTCCGGCCCGGGCGTGAACTCCTCGTCGTCGATCGACAGGATGAACGCCGACGCCCGGCTCTGCTGCTGCGCGAACTGGGACAGGTCGCCGTAGCCGGTCACCCCGAGGATCTCCATCCCTTCGTCCTCGATCGCCTTGGCCAGCGCCCGGATACCGAGGCCGGAGGTGTTCTCGGAACGGAAGTCTTCGTCGATGATGACGATGGGAAAGCGGAATTTCATGCGGTTCTCCGTGGAGAAATGGACGGCGTCGGCGCGCGCTGATGCGAGCGCCGGAATGCGGTGCGGGGTGCCGGGGGTGGGCGGTCGGGCGGTTTCACGCGCCGGAGCGGTGAGGGATCATCGGGGAATGGTCGGGCGTGCCGTCAGGCGTGCTGTCAGATGCGGGGCAGGGTCACGCCTGTCTGCCCCTGGTACTTCCCACCGCGGTCCTTGTAGGACGTCTCGCAGACCTCGTCGGACTCGATGAACAGCACCTGCGCCACGCCCTCGTTGGCGTAGATCTTGGCCGGCAGCGGCGTGGTGTTGGAGAATTCGAGCGTCACGTGTCCCTCCCACTCGGGCTCGAGGGGGGTGACGTTGACGATGATGCCGCAGCGCGCATAGGTCGATTTACCAAGGCAGATGGTAAGCACATTGCGCGGAATGCGAAAGTACTCGATCGTGCGGGCCAGCGCGAACGAGTTGGGCGGGATGATGCACACCGGCCCCTTGAAATCGACGAACGAGCTCGGGTCGAACGCCTTCGGGTCGACGATCGTCGAATTGATGTTGGTGAAGATCTTGAATTCATCCGAACAACGGATGTCGTAGCCATAGCTCGATGTGCCGTACGACACGATGCGCCTGCCGTCCACCTCGCGAACCTGACCGGCCTCGAAGGGCTCGATCATCCGGTGTCCCTCCGCCATGCGGCGGATCCACTTGTCGGCCTTGATGCTCATGCGATCGGTTTCATCCTGACGGGTCCAGCCATAGGTACGCAAAAGGTTCGCGATTTTACCTGTGTTGGCCCCCGAATCGAAGACAGTGTGGCGGGGCGCTTTACCAGACCGCTTTCGGGTAGTGCTCCAGGATCAGCCGATCCCGCGTGACCAGCGCCGCCCGGTCAAGTGCAGCCTGGGCCACGATCAGCCGATCGAACGCGTCCCGCGTCCAGGATATCTCCAGGCCATGTTCGGTGACCTCGGCCATCGACCTGTCCTCCACGGAAAGGCCGATCCTGCGCTTGAGGTCCGCGACGATCGCGCCGGGCCGGACGGTGATGCGGCCGATCTCGAGCAGGTACTGCATTTCGAGCAGGACGATCGGGCATATTGACACCGACTCGCGATTGATCGTGGCC
>JBBQVP010000031.1:0-30661 GCA_038211455.1 Burkholderiales bacterium | reverse complement strand
CCGGCGGCCTTCTTTTTTGGGGGCTCTGCCATATTTTTGGGGTCTCTGTTTTTTTTTTTGGGGGGGGTGTGTTTTTTTAACCCGTATCCAAAAAAAACACGCGACTCTGACCCCAATTTTGATTTTGCCAATTTTGACGATATTCACAGCCGAAAGAATCGCCGCGCGTTGTCGCTGGTCTGCTTCGCCACCTCGCACACAGGCCGACCGAGCGCGCCGGCGACCGTGGCAAGGACATGCGGCAGGAACGCCGGTTCATTTCGCCTGCCCCTGGGCTGCGGCCGCATGCTGCGCGGTGTCAGGTAGGGCGCGTCAGTCTCGAGCATGAGCCGGTCGGCGGGAATCTCCCTGACCAGAGCGAGCAAGTGGCCGCCGCGGCGCTCGTCGCAGATCCATCCGGTGATGCCGATGTAGAGATCGAGGTCCAGGTACGCGCGCAGCTCGTCCGCTTCGCCCGTGAAGCAATGCGCGACGGCGGGCGGCAGGCGATCGCGGTGGGCGCGCAGGATATCGGCAAAGCGGGGATGCGCATCGCGCGAATGCAGGAACAGGGGTTTGTCCAGCTCACTGGCGAGTTCGACCTGCGCCACGAACCATTTCTCCTGGTCCGGGTGCGGAGAATAGTTGCGGTTGAAATCGAGACCGCACTCGCCAGCTGCGACGACTTTCGGCTGGGCCAGCATTTTCCTCAGTGCCGGCAACGTCCCCGCGTCGCAGTGGGCCGCTTCGTGGGGATGGACGCCGGCCGTGGCATACAGCGGCCCATGGGCCACCGCGAGCGCCAGTGCAGCCTGGCTGCCTCCAATGCTGGTCCCGGTGACGACCATGGCCGAAACCCCGGCGTGCCGCGCGCGCTGGAGGACTTCAGGCAGGTCTTCACCGAACGAGGGGTGTGTCAGGTTTGCGCCAATGTCGACGAGCGATACGCCGGCGCCGTGTGCTGTACTCATTTTGGCGAGTATACCTACCGCGTCCCTGCCGCTATGATGCGGCTCGGGATTGCAATGACACGCAGCGGGACGACCGGAATCAAGGTGGCACGGGGAAACGGGAACTGGATGGTGCCGGGTTACGCGGCCGACGGCCTGATCGCATGTCACGCCTGCGACTGCGCGCACCGCATCGTGCCGGTGCCGGCGGGCGGCAAGGCACTCTGCCGGCGCTGCGGTTCGCTGCTCTATCGCAACCTGCCGAAGAGCCTGGACCATGCGGCGGCGCTTTATGTGGCCGCGCTGCTACTGCTCTTGCTGGCAAACGTGTTCCCGTTCGTCGCGCTCAAGTACGGTGACCGCATGGAACAGAGCCTGCTGATTTCAGGCGGGTTCGCACTGGAAAAAGCGGGGATGGGTGAAATCGGCTTGCTGGTGCTGCTGACCAGTGTCGTGTTCCCGTTCCTGACGATCTGCGGGATGTTGTACCTCCTGTTGCCGCTTCGCCTGGGCATCCGTCCGCGCCTGATGACGCCTGTGTGGCAGATGGTAAAGACACTCAGCCCCTGGAGCCTGATCGGGGTATTCATGCTCGGGCTGCTGGTGTCCATCGTAAAGCTCCAGGATCTTGCAGTGATCATCCCTGGAGTCGCGTTTTATGCCTTCATCGGGCTGCTGGTCGTGTCGGCCGCTGCGACAGCGAGCTTCGACCCATCGGTGCTCTGGCCGCGCATGGGTCCGGCCGCTGCGACACCCGCTGCCTCCGTGGCTGGCGCAGTTTCCGGCGCAACGGCCGGCGAATTGCCGGACGAAGCCGAGGTGAGCGCGGCGTCCCTGGGCTATGCGGTCTGCCACACCTGCGAGCTGCTGGTCGCGAAACCCACGGAGGGGGCGCGCTGGGCCTGCCCGCGCTGCGGCAGCGCTGTGCACGGGATGCGCACGCACAACAGCCTCGCCCGCACCACGGCCCTGCTGGCGGCGGCGACGCTTCTGCTGCTACCCGCGAACCTGTATCCCGTCATGACCGTGACTCGCTTCGGCCAGGGAGAACCCAGCACGATCCTGTCGGGCGTCGTACACCTGGTCCAGGACGGCGCCTGGCCCCTCGGCCTGCTGGTGTTCTTCGCCAGCTTTGTCGTACCGGTAAGCAAGATAGGGGCGCTCGGATTGCTGCTGTTCACCGTAAAGCGCGGGTCCTCATGGCGCAGGCGGGACCGCACGCTCATATACCGCGTGACCGAGGCGGTGGGCGCCTGGTCGATGGTCGACGTGTTCCTGGTGGCGATCCTTGTGGCCCTGGTCCGGATGGAAGGGCTGGCGACAGTGCGGCCGGGTATCGGCGCGACCTTCTTCGGCGCCGCAGTGGTCATGACGATGTTTGCAGCACACGCGTTTGATCCCCGGCTGGTCTGGGATCTGAGGAAGCGCGCGTGACCGACCCGATCGTGCGCGAACGCGGCGGGCCTTCGCTCGTCTGGCTGATCCCGATACTGACCGCGCTGGTCGGTGCGTGGCTGATCATCCACACGCTCACGGATCGCGGTCCGCTGGTCACGATCACGTTCCGCACTGCGGATGGCATCGAGGTGGACAAGACGCGGATCAAATACAAGAGTTTGGATATCGGCCTGGTCGAAGGGGTGCGGTTCAGCCCGGATTTCTCGCGCGTCGAGGTCAGGGCGCGCCTCAGCAAGCAGGCGGCGCACTTCCTGCGCCGGGACACCCGTTTCTGGGTGGTCAGGCCGACCCTCAGCGTGCGGGGCATCTCGGGGCTTGGCACGCTGCTTTCGGGCGCCTATATCGAGATTGAGCCGGGCCAGGGCGCGCCACAGGCCCTGTTCGTCGGCCTGGAGTCCGCGCCGGTAGTGAACGCCGATGAGGCCGGCAAGCAGATCACCCTGGTCACGCGCCGCCTCGGGTCGATCGACCGCGGCTCGCCGATCCACTACCAGGGCATCGTCGCGGGCGAGGTGCTCGGCTATGAAATGGCGAACGACTATCGCAGCGTTCTGATTTATGCGTTCGTGAAGCCGCCGTTCGACCGGCTGGTGCGCAGCAATACCCGCTTCTGGGCCGCAAGCGGTCTCGATGTATCGGCCGGGCCGGACGGGCTTCGCGTAAAGACCGAATCGCTGCAGGCGCTGCTGTTTGGCGGTATCGCTTTCGACACGCTGGATCCGCAGGATGCCGGTGTCGAGGATGTCACCGGGCTTGTATTCACACTGCACGACGATCTCAAATCCATCCACGACCAGTCGTTCGCGAAGAAGGTTCGTTTCGTCATGTTTTTCGAGGACTCGGTACGCGGCCTGACGGCGGGGGCGCCGGTGGAATTCAAGGGAATCAAGGTGGGCGCAGTCACCGATGTGCGGCTCGAGTACGACGAACGCACCTCGGCGTTCCGCATTCCCGTGGTGGTCGAGATCGAGCCTGAGCGGATCGTCACGAACGGGAACCGGATGAAGAAGGCGCCGCTGGAAGCGTTCCAGGCCATGGTCAAGCATGGACTGCGCGCCCGGCTGAAGACGGGCAACCTGCTGACCGGGCAGTTGTTCGTTGACCTCGACATGCAGCCGAAGACGTCGGTTCGATTGGCCAAATCGGGTCGTCCGGAGCCCGAGTTGCCGACCGTGCAGGGCGACCTCGACCAGATGACCGTGTCGGTGCGAGGCGTCCTCGAGAAGCTCGAAAAAGTTGATTTCGTATCCATCGGCGCCGAATTGCAGGGTGCCCTGAAGGGTGCCAACGGGCTCGTCAACTCGCAGAACCTCGACAAGTCGATCGCCGACCTTGCCACGTCGCTGGCCAGCGTGAAGAGCATCCTGCAGAAACTCGACAGCCGCGCCGAGCCGATCACCGCCAACCTGGAGCAGGCCCTGGCGGCCGCGCGCGACGCGCTGGAGAAGTCCAAGTCGACGATGGCAATCGTCGACGGCGCACTGGCACCGGATTCGCCGCTTCAGGGCAATGCAGCGCGACTGGCCAGGGAGCTTGCTGCAACCGCACGGTCGATTCGCAGCCTGGTCGAAATGCTCGAACGCAACCCGCAATCGCTGCTGTTCGGTACCAAGCCGTCTGGAGAACAGAAATGATTCTGCGCGCACGCCAATTCGCGGCCGTCGTATGCCTGGCGCTTCTCGGCGCCTGCACTTCGGCGCCTGTGACACGCTACTACGTGCTATCCGCCACGCCTGCCACACCCGTGCATGCCGGCACGAAAACCGTTTCGGTCGTGGTCGCAGAGGTGGCACTGCCGCAGTATCTCGACCGCTCCCAGATCGTCGTCCGTGGCAGCGGACACCGGGTCCTCGTGATCGAAAACGAACTCTGGGCGGGCAATCTCCGCGAGGATATGACGCGCGTGCTGGTAGAGAACCTGGCCAGCCTGCTTGGCTCGCAGCACATCATTGCCGCGCCGCATCAACTGCGCATGCAGCCGGATTTCCGCGTGGGGCTGGAAATACTGCGCTTTGAGCGCGGGGCATCGGGGCAGGTGGAACTCAGTGCGCGCTGGTGGCTGACACGCGGTTCCGACGGATCGGTAGTTGCCAGCCGCGTCGAGGCGCGCTCCGGCGCGCCGCTGCCGGTTGACGCAGGCTATGACGCGGTGGTTGGCTCGATGAGCGCGGTCTACGGCGAACTGGCGCAGGCCATTGCGGGCAGCATCGCGGCTTCCCCGGCGGGACGCAAGTGAGCCTGGTCCGCGCCTCGCTGCTCGTTCTGCTGGCCGGCCTGGCCTCAACGGCCTGCGCACAATCCGGACGCGAACTGATCGAAGCGTCGTTACAGCGCCACGCGCAGCCGCCGTACGTCTATGAAGAAGAGACGCTGGTGCTGAGCGACCGGCTTGGCAAGCACACGGTGCGTACGGTGAAGCACTACGCAAAGCGTGACGCGGCGGGCAGCAGTTCCGTGCGTGTACTCGAGACGCCGGCTGAATTGCGCGGTATCGAAGTCGTTGTGGCACGTGACGCAAATGGCGCATCGCGTCGCGGTGCCGAACCGTCGAGCCAGGTGTTCGGGTCTGATTTTTCTGTTGCCGACCTGGAGGAGGAGCAACCCCGCAACTTCACCTATGAGCGCCTGGGAGATATCGACCTTGAGCGCATCCCGCATCGCGTGGTCCGCGCGGTGCCGAAGGATGAGGGTGTGGCGCGCCTGCTGGGGTTTGGTGAACGGCGCATTTACATGCGCAAGGAAAACCTCTTCATCAGCCGCATCGACTACCAGGACAGGCAGGGGCGACTCGAGAGGCGCGAGACGTTCCGCGACCCGAGGACGGATGCAAATGGTGCCTGGCACGCGGCCATGATCCTGATGGAGAACCTGCGCGACAATCGGCGCAGCGTGCTCAAGGTCGAGCGCAGGGTGCATTCCCCCGACTACGTGCCGGACTCGGTATTCGCAGGCCTGCAATGAGCGATCCGGTGCATATGGCAGTTCCCGAGGAGCGCAGCTTGCTGCAGCGGTTCTTCCGCATCGGAGTGGATTACCCGATGCCGACGCTTGCTTTCCTGCTTGCCGTGAGCATGGCAGCGGGATTCGGCCTGCCGCGCATTTCGATCGATACCGGGTTCGAGCGGCTCGTTCCAAAAAGCGATCCCGACCGGCAGGCCTACCTGCATGTGGCACGCGAATTCGGTTCGGATCATCGCAGCTTCGTTTACCTCAAGGATCCGCAGTTGTGGACCCCGGGGAAACTCCAGACACTCGAAAGCCTGCATGAAGACCTGAGGCAGCTGCCGTTCGTCGAACGCATTGACGACCTGTTTACCCAGAGGATCGTGCGCAGCATCGAGGGGCGCCTGGGGTCGCGCCTGCTGCTTCCCGCAGCGCCAACCGACCAGCAGGGGGCCGAGCGTGCGCGGCGCGACGCGCTGGACGATCCGACCGCCGTGCGCAACATCGTCAGCACCGACGGCAGCGCGCTAGGGATCAACATTTCGATCCGCGAAGGTGCCGATGAAAAGGAAGTGAATGATGCGCTGGAGCGAGTCCTTGCGCCTGCCCGGGCACGCTTTGCAACGCTCGAGCAGGTCGGCCCGCCGCGCGTCGCAAGGGAGATCCGCAACAGCCTGCTTCGCGATATGCGGGTGCTGGTGCCGATTTCCGTGTTGCTGCTGGCCGTAACGGTGTTTGCCTTCTGCCGCAGTGTGTTTGCCGCAGCGATGCCGCTGTGCGTTGCCAGCCTCAGCCTGTTGTGGACTTTCGGCATGATGGGCTGGGCCGGCCTGCCGGTCAGCATCCTGTCCGCGATGCTCCCCTCACTGGTCGTCGTGATCGGTGCAACCGAGATCATGCGCATGGTCTCGGGCTACTACCTCGGGCTGCAGAAGGACACGAGCGGGGGGCTCGTCCCCAACCGGGCCAGGGCGACCGAGTTCATGTTGCGCAACCTGGGCGCGCCTGCCGTACTCACGGTCCTGACGACGGCGATCGGGTTTGCGAGCAATGCATTCGCCGGCATCGCAATCATCCGGGACTTCGGCCTCACGGCGTCATTTGCGGTCCTCGCCAACGGCCTGATCACGATGCTGCTCGTTCCGATGCTCTACTCGGCCATCGGCCCGCGCAGGGGGCGGCCGCTGGCCTTCGCGGCATCGGGCGGCTTTTCTGCGATGGTCACACGCGTGTTTGGCGTGATGCGCCACCGACTGACACCCTGGGCGCTTATCCTGGCCGCGATTCTCAGCGTGATGTTCGTGCAACAGGCCTCGAGCCTGTACGTGACCAATGAACCGCTCACATTCTTCCGCCCGGACCACCCGATGGTCCGGGCGGCGGAGCGCCTGCACAAGGAAATTGCCGGCGTGAAGCTCTTTTACATCACGCTGGAGGCCAATACCGAAGGGGCGTTCCGCGACCCGGCCAACATCCAGCGCCTGGCCGAGATCCAGGCGTTCATCGCGAAGCAGCAGATCTTCGACCGCAGCCTGTCACTGGCGGACATCGTTTCCGAAGCCAACCAGGAGGCCGGCGGCGGGCGGGCGGACGCTTACCGCGTGCCGCCCACGCGCAAGCTGGTCGCCGAGTATCTCCTGCTGCATCCGCCGCGCGATCTGGAGCCTTACGTCAGCCACGATTTTCGCCGGGCCAACATTGTCGTGCGCCACAACGTGCGTGACTCGTCCACGCTGAACCATTACGTTCGCGAACTGCGCGAGGTTGTCGGCCACTTCGCGGGCCCGGCGATGACCTCTTCGGTCGTGGGTGAGAACCTGATGATCAACGCCGCGGCCGACCGGCTGCTTGAGGGCCAGGCATTGGCGTTTGCGGGTCTGCTGGTGGTGGTGTTCGTCGTCATGTCGCTGATGTTCACCTCGATCAAGGGCGGGATCATTGCCCTGGTGCCGAGCGTGATCCCGATCCTCATGATCCTCGGGGTCATGCGCGTCCTCGAGATTCCGATCAATGCCGGGACGGTCATGGTGGCTGTCATCGCCATCGGCATCGCGATCGACGGCACGATCCATCTCTTTGCGCGCTACAGTGAGTTGTGCCGCAGCGCGACCAACTACGACGAGGCGGTCATCGAGACCGTCAGGGACGAAGCCGGGCCCGTCATCGCGGTGAGCCTCGCGCTGGCACTCGGCTTCGGCGTGCTCCTGCTGTCGGATTTCACGCTGATCGCGCAGTTCGGCGCGCTCGCAGCCGCCACCATGCTGTTCTCGATCTTTGCCAACCTGCTGATCACACCGCTGGTCATGTCGCGGATTCGCCTGGTGGGCCTGTACGAGATTCTGGCCATGTCCAAGCAGCGCGCGGCACTTGAGCACAGTGCGCTGTTCCGCGGGATGACCGACTACCAGATGCGCAAGACGATACTGATCTCGGAACTGCGCGAGCACGGGGCCGGCGAGCGGCTGGTCGAACAGGGAACCGTGGGGCGCAGTATGTATCTCGTCGTCAGCGGAGAGCTGGAGGTGGTGCGGCGCGACGACGGTAAGGAGCGCCGCCTTGCGACGCTCGGCCCGGGCGATGTGTTCGGCGAAATCGGGTTCGTGCAGGCGACCCAGCGAACTGCGGACGTGCGCGCCGTCGGCCCTGTTTCCGTACTGCGCTTTGATCATGCCAGGCTGGAAAAGGACCTGGTGTTCTTCCCGCACATCATGGCCAAGCTGAACTTCAACATCAGTGGCATTCTTGGCAAGCGGCTCGCGGACCTCGTACAGGTGCAGCCGCCCGGACCGTCGGACAGGAAGGATTGAGATGATTGTGGTCCATCACCTGAACGACTCCCGGTCGCAACGCGTCCTGTGGCTGCTGGAGGAACTCGGCCTGCGCTACCAGATCGAGCGCTACCAGCGCGACCCTGAGACCCGTCTTGCACCGCCGGAGCTGAAAGCGGTCCATCCGCTGGGAAAGTCTCCGGTGATCACCGACCGCGGCACCACAATCATCGAATCGGGCGCAATCATCGATTACCTCATCCGTCGCCACGGAAAAGGCCGACTCCAGCCTGCGGTCTCCAGCCCCGCCTATGACGACTATGTGCAATGGATGCACTACGCTGAGGGTTCGGCAATGCTTCCGTTGATGCTCAATCTGTACGTTTCCCGGCTGGGTGAGGGCGGCATCCCGCTGACGCCGCGCATAAAAAGCGAAATTGCCAATCACCTGGGCTTTATCAATGCTTCCCTTGCCGGGCGGGACTACCTGCTCGGCGAGGAGCTGAGCGGCGCCGACGTTCAGATGAGCTTCGTCGGCGAAGTCGCGCACGCCTATGGGAAGCGCGCCGCGCACCCGCACCTGGACGCCTGGGTAAGGCGTTGCCATGCCCGCCCGGCCTACGCCAGGGCAATCGCCAAGGGCGGTTCCTACCGGTTCGCGAGTTGAAGCAGGAATCTGTGGTCCCGCGCGCAAGCGCGGTGCTTCACCTGCTGCTGGGTGCGGCACTCTACGGCCTCGCGCTCGCGCCGATGCTTTTCGTCTGGTATCCCCGCCCGCTGTTCACGGCGGCAGGAAGCGCAAGGATTGCGCTGTTGGTCGCAGTAATCGGCGTGCTGCTCGGGCCGGCACTCGCGGCTCTGCTTGCGCGCACGGGAAAACGCGGCCTGAAGGCCATCGCTGCAGCGCAGTTGCTCGTTCTCGCCGGTTGCGCGCTGACACTCTATCTCCAGCGGCCGGTCTACCTGGTGTTCACCATCGATCGCTTCGATCTGGTGCTGGCGAAGGATCTCGACCCGCGGGACCTCGCGAAGGCATCCGAACCTGAGTTTGCGCGACGCCCGCTAACCGGCCCACGCTACGTCGCGGCGCTGCCACCGGGCGATCCGGCGATGGTCCAGAGAATCCTCGACCAGGCCTTGGGCGGTGGCAAGGACCTTCAAATGCATCCGCAGCACTACGTTCCTTACGCCGGGCAGGCGCAGCGGGCGCTTGGGCGCGCAAAGCCGATCGCCGTCCTGAATGGACGCGACGTCGGCGCGCTTGCGCGCTTCGAGGCCTCAACCGGCCGCTCAGGGGCATCGGTCAGGTTCCTGCCTCTGCGCGCGCCGAACAGGGACGGCATTGTGCTGCTCGATGCACAAAGCGGAATGCCATTGGGGATCCTTCTCGTCGATCCCTGGTAATGCAGAAAGCGGCGCCAGGATTCAATCTCGTCGCCCGCAGGTGAAAACCGGAACCTGACACGGCAGCAAAGTTCGTATGTGTTTTCCCCGAACCGTCCGGTTCGGCGGCTTTCCCGGCAACGAATTCCCCAGTAGCATTGGCGGATGACTCTCTCACTCAAGATATACACCCAGACTGCGGGCCGTAAGGTCCTTGCCTTCGAGCGTGTGCTGGAAGGCGCGAGCGTGACTGTTGGCCGCAGCAAGACCTGCACGCTGAGCCTTGAAGACCCCGAGTTGCAGCTTTCGCGCGTGCAGGCCGAACTCGTCAGGACGGGGCCCGGCTATATGCTCAAGGTGATTTCGCAGAATTCGCCAGTGCTCGTGAACGGAAAATCTCACGCGCCCGGAAGCAACACCATGGTCGGCACCGGCGATACGCTGACGATGGCCGGCTACGATCTGGAGATAGTCAGCACGGGCGAGCTGGATTTCGATCCGGAGGCGACGCGTGCCGCTGGTGCGCGCGCGCGACCCGCAGCAGTGACGTCGGGATCGGGTGCAACAGCCTCCGGGCCGGCGCCTGCGCAGGTCGGACGCCCACAGACCTCAGGGTCAGGTACAAGCACCGGGCCCTCCGCCAGCCCGACGGGTCAGACCAGCGCGCCAGCCAAGGGGGCCGGGCGCGGATTGATGATCGGGATAGGCGTTGCTGTGCTCGTCGCCGTTGGAGGCGCGGTTGCGCTCTGGCCTACCCTGAAGGGGATGCTCCCTGACCAGGAGGCGCAAAGAAAGGCCGAGCAGGACGTTGCGCGACTCGAGGGCGAGGCGAAATCGCTCATCAAGCTGCTGGATGACGAGCGTCGCGAACGCAAGGAAGCGGTGGCGGCTTCGGCGCGCGACATCGCGCGCATCGAAGAACAACTGCATGCAGCGCGCACGAGCCAGGAGCGCACGCGACTGGAGGGAACGCTGCGCGAAGCGCGCAATACCGCTGCGAAGAACACGATGCTGGAACAAAAGGTTCGCGACCAGACGGACGGACCGAACGGGCTGCCGAAAGCCGAGGGCAATCTCAGCGCGGCGGTGGCGGCCAAAGCAAAGGACAAGGCGGCGGCAATCAAGCTGCTCGAAGAGACCGTGGCCGCACTTACCCAGACCCGCGCGAAGATCGCCGAAGACAGGAAGGCCGTGCAGGTCGATCAGTTGAAGCGCCAGGACGAGCTCCAGGTTGCGGAGACCAGGGCCTCGGCTGAAGCCGCGGCACGCGCAAAGGCCGAGACGAGTGCGAAGACGAGCGCGGAAATCCAGGCGCGCGTGAAGGCGGAACTGGATGCCAGGGCGAAAAAGGAGAGCCAGGCAAAGCCGGAAAGCGCGCCGGCGGCACAGAAATCACCGGCCGCGGCAACCTCGCCTGCTGCGAGCCAGGACTGCGTGGGCAAGCTGGCGGGCAGCTGGACGCATGCCACCGGCGGCACCTGGACGTTCAGCGGAAAGCAGGGGACGCTGGTGGTGAATTCGACAAACTACGGGCCGAAGGCGCAGCAGATCACGGTCCTGGCGCTGTCCTCGTGCGATGCCGACACGATGACTTACAAGATCGTGCGCGCAGCGCTCGTCAATACCGTCGATGCCAGCTTTCAATACGATCGGACGCCGGCCAACGCGCCAGGTTTGCCCAACTGGGTAAAGGTCTACACCCAGCCATATGCAATCTCGGTCAACGGATTGAAGTTCGGGAACTTCACCTATTCCAGGCGCTAGCCGCGCGTTCCCGCCCGGCCCTTCGGGTCCCGAATCCTAGCGTTTGCCGTCGAGCAGCACGAACGCGATCCGCGCTGTCTTGTCCGAGCGGTTGGCCCACGCATGGTTGGTGCCGCGCTGTACCAGCACGTCGCCCGTGCGCATCAGCGTCTCGTCCTTGTCCATCACCGACCAGATCTCGCCCTCCAGAATAATCGCGTAGTCGACCGATTCGGTCTTGTGCATGCCCGGATGCGCGCCGTCGCGCTTGTCATGCTGCGCGTCCTTGAACATGCCGCCGAAGGTCGCCTGAATGCGGCGCTTGCGCTCTTCCGGGTCTTTCACTTCGGGCGGGAAGTCGATGATGCGCAGGATCGAGCCGCCATTGCCGGGGGGCATGATGCCCTTGTGTTCTTCCACACTGTCGGGCGCGTTGATCTCGGCCGGGGCCGACGTCGTGCGCCAGACGTTGACGGCGCGGTAGCCGGGGCGCTCGGCGACCGTGCGGATCGCGGTGGCCGGGGCGTCCTCGATGGTGCCCGATCGGCCTTGGGCATCGTCACCGGTCACGATCCGGCGGATCGGGGGAAGGTTTTCATTCATGGGGATCTGCTCGCTTTTGGTCCGGAAAGCCGAAGTGTGCCGGAACTCGCCGGCGCGCGCGTCCCCCCGAAGCATCCGTTTCGCTGCGTTGGTTACAATTCAGCCTCAGACCACCAAAGGCGAACCATGCGAAATCTACTTGTTGCCCTGCTGCTGTTTGTCCCGCTGCTGTCGAATGCCGCACCGATGACCAATGACGATGTAATCAAGCTGGTGCGCGGCGGGCTGGGTGAGTCGACCGTCCTCCAGGCGATCGACAACGCGGAACCGGGGTTCGACACCAGCACCGACGGGCTGATCCGGCTGAAGGGCGGCGGGGTCAGCGACACCGTGATCCAGCGCATCATGTCGCGCAGGTCGGCGGCGCCGGCCGCCGCGACGATGGCCGCGCCTGTCAACGCTGCATGCCACGATTGCGGCACCATCACAGGAATCCAGATGCACGAGAAAGCCGGGCAGGCGAGCGGAGTAGGCGCGGTAGCGGGTGGCGTGGTTGGAGGCGTACTCGGGCGCAACCTCGGCGGCGGCAATCACCGCACGGCGGGCACTCTGCTCGGCGCGGTCGGCGGCGGCCTCGCGGGCCACCAGATCGAGAAAAGCGCCAAGACGGAAAAAACCTGGGATGTCAGCGTGCGGTTCGATGACGGCAGCGTCAGGGTGTTCACGCAGAACGTGCAGCCGGCCTTGGCGAACGGCCAGCGCGTGCGATTCGTCAACGGTGCGCTTGCGCCACTCTGAGGGGAAGAAAGATGAACAAACCACAGGAACGCGGCTTGGTGTCCGAACGACTCGCGCGCATCAAGGCGCTGTTCGAAGCTGACGTCGCAAGGGGAACCATCCCGGGCGCGGTCGCCCTGATCGCGCGGCACGGCAAGCTTGCCTACCTCGAGGGGTTCGGCTTTCGCGATCGAGAGAAAAATCTGCCGATGATGAGCGATGCAATCTTCCGCATCGCCTCGATGACCAAGCCGATGGTGTCGGTGTCGATCATGATGCTGGTCGAGGAAGGAAAGATTCGCCTCGTCAACGCGGTGTCCACCTACCTGCCGGAGTTGGCGGGTCTGAAGGTCGGCGTCGAGTATGCGGGCGGGAGCGGCGGTCCTGAACTTAAGCTCGTCGAGGCAAAGCGCGAGATGTCGGTGCAGGACCTGCTGCGCCATACGTCGGGTGTGACCTATGGGCAGTTCGGCGATTCGCTGGTCAAGAAAGCGTACCGGGATGCCAATGTGTTCGACCCGAACCAGAGTACTGCCGAGTTCATTACCAAGCTGTCCAAACTGCCGCTCGCCAACCAACCGGGCGAAGTCTGGGACTACAGCATGTCGACTGACGTGCTGGGACGCATTGTCGAGGTGGTGTCGGGCATGGCCCTGGATGCGTTCATCGCGGAGCGCATCACTGGACCGCTGGGGATGCACGACACGGGGTTTTCTGTTGCCAAAGACAAGGCGGGGAGGGTGGCCGAGCCGCAGAACGACCCGGCTACCGGCAAGCGCCCGCCCATGACGCGCGACCTCACTGTGCAGCCGAACTTCTTGTCCGGTGGTGGCGGCATGGTGTCGACCGCGCCGGACTACCTGCGGTTCGCGCAGATGCTGCTGAACGGCGGGGAGCTTGAAGGGGTGAGATTGCTCGCCCGCAAGACCGTCGCGCTCATGTCCAGCGACCACCTGCCGCCGGGCGTGCGCTTCAGCCCGACCACGCGCGCGCAGTTCGAGGAATCGGCGCCGCTGGCTGAATTCGGCCAGGGGTTTGGGCTGGGTTTCTGCGTGCGGAAAGAAGCCGGTCTCAATCCCGTGCCGGGGTCGGTGGGGGATTTCTACTGGTCCGGGGTGCACGGGACCTACTTCTGGATCGATCCCGACGAACAGCTCATCGGCGTATTGATGCTGTGCGCGCCGGATTTGCGGCGGCATTACCGGGCATTGATGCGGCAGCTGGTCTACCAGTCGCTGGATGAGTGAGCCGGCTTGATGCGGTGATCGCTGGATAGGGAAGCCCCATGCTTAGCGGTACTTGCCTGTGCGGGAAGGTGGGGTACGAAATCGAGGGCAAACCCCGGTTCATGTACCAGTGCCATTGCGGCAAGTGCCGCGCGGCCTCCGGCGCGTCGGCGGTGACGAACATCATTGTCGATACCGATCGATTCCGGATTACCTCAGGCAGGGAAAGCCTAGCGATGTATGAGTCGAGTCCGCAGAAGTTCCGCTACTTCTGTTCCGCGTGCGGCTCGCCGATCTACAGCCACGGCGAGAAGACAAAGCACGTCGTGGCTGTGCGCTGCGGAACGTTGAAGCAGGACCCCGGCCTGCGCGTTGCATATCACGCGTTCGTCGGGTCAAAGGCGGATTGGGCAGATATTTGCGACGACCAGCCGCAATTTCCGGAATGGCCGGATCAAGGGCTGGTGGGGCGGCTTTTCAAGGATGGCGAGGATCCACGATAAGTCTCCTGGGGTCTTGCCGGACCTCTTGTTGCGTGGTGCGCAACACGGTATACTGCAGGCATGATCCTTTCATTCCGGCACAAAGGGCTGCGCAAGTTCTATGAGTCGGGAAACATGGCAGGAATCCGGCCCCACCACGCGAGGCGACTTCAAATGCTTCTGACTGCCCTGGATACGGCCCAGACGATCGCGGACATGGACATCCCGGGATTTCGACTACACCCATTGAAGGGCGAAGATCGGGGTCGTTGGTCGGTGTGGGTGAATGGAAACTGGCGCACCACTTTTGAATTCAAGGACGGACACGCTTACGTCCTGGACTATGAGGACTATCACTGATGGCCATGCACAATCCGCCCCATCCGGGTGAATTCATTACCGAGGTATATCTTTTGCCGAACAGCCTGAGCGGTCGCGAACTCGCGACAAAGCTTGGCGTGGCTGCCTCGACCCTGAATCGCATTCTGACTGGCGCAAGTGGTGTGAGCCCGGAAATGGCATTGCGCCTTTCCAAGGCGCTTGGCCGCTCGCCGGAAAGCTGGCTTGCAATGCAGTGCAACCATGATCTTTGGCAGACAAAGCAACGTGTGAATCTCGACAATGTTGGCCGAGTCAAACTCACGGCGGCCTGACCACGGGGGGGTGTCGCCAAGGTCGCCGGAGGATTCTAGCCGGTCCAGCGTATGCGGGAACTGCTTCAGGAGCGATCCCCAGGAACAACTTATCGGCGTGCTCATGCTCTGCGCGCCGGATCTTCGGCGGCATATCCGCGCGCCGATGCGGCAGCTGGTGTATCAGTCGCTGGATGAGTGAGGCGGCGACCGGCTGTTCGGAGGCTCACGCTGCGCGAGCCGATAGCCGGTAAGCGGGATTTTGTGGGACGTGTCTCGCTCCTGCGTAAGTGGGTTATCGAACAGATTGTGCGCCGCTTCCCGCGAACAATGAACCGTCCTTCCACTAAAAGGAAAATTCATGGATATGGAAAGTGCAAGGGGCTGGCATGGGGTGCGACGCGGCCTGGTGGTCGTCGGCGCTGCGCTCCTGTTTTGCCCGGCGCTCGTGTTGGCGCAGTCCTCCGATAGCCCTCTTACGATTAGATCCGCGAGCACTCGCGTCGCCCCCAAACCGGTCTGCGTATACAAGGGGGTAATGAGCGACGCGGAAATCAAGGCCTGTACGGGGCATCCGGTTCACTACGACTACCGCGTCTATGAGAGTAGGCTGCGGCTCATTCGTTAGATCACACCTCAAGCACTTGACCGCTCCTGGCCGGAAGCGGAAGTCAGGCTTGATCGGCTCCCGACCCTGAAGCGACAGTCGCAAGCCCAATCTCGCGCCTGCAAAGCCGACGTAAATTTCGACTGAGGTATCCCGGCTTCCGTGGACGGTTTAGTTAGTCACCAGCGGATCTCCCGTATCGCGTTCAGGACGGCTTCGCCTCACCCACCACAGCTACCAATCAACTGGCCGGCGAAGCGAAGTCAGCTCGCTCCAGGAGCCACGACACGGCGACACCGAGCACCAGACCCCAGAACGCGGCGCCAACGTTGAAAATCGGCACGTTGGCTACCGTCATAAGGAAAGTCACCAGCGCGCCGAGCGTGAACCGGCCGCTGAAGGACATGACAAACGCGCTCTGCAGTACCCGAAGCATCGCGAGCCCGGCAAGCGCGGCGATGAAGGCCCCCGGCATAGCGAGAAGCAGGCGCGTGAAGTAGGGCGAAAGCAGCCCGAACGCCAGCGTGAGCACGCCGAGCATCATGCCCGAGGTGTAGTGGCGGTGCTTTTCCCCCGATGCGGTGATGATGGCGTTGACCGGGCCGGTGAGGCAGGTTGAAACGCCGCCGAACATGCCGCTGACGATCGACACCGCGCCGCACGCGGCGGTGATCGCGTTGATCGGCGGTTGATGGTCGACCGCACGCAGCACGGCGATCCCCTGGCCATTCTGGACGACCAGCACCGTGATCGCGAGCGGTAGTACCAGTTCGAGCATCGCCGGCCACGAGAATTCCGGCGCGTACAGGTTCGGATGCACGATCGATCCGGCTGCGGCGCCGCGCGCGTCGAATTCGCCGAGCACTGCGACCATCAGCGCGCCGACGAGCAGCGCGCCGATCACGGGCGGCAGCCCCCGCGCGAAGCGCGGCGAGGCCGACAGCGCGAGAAACACAAGTGTCATCGGCGCAGCAATCCAGAATATGTCGCGGATCGCGAACACGAGGTCGAGGCCGAAGCGCATGAACATGCCGGCGACCATTGCCATGACGATCGGTATCGGGATCGCGTCCATGAAACGCTTGACCCAGCCGGAGAGGCCGAGCGCGAGCATGAGCACGCCGCAGGCGAGATAGGCACCGATCACCTCGCGAAAACTCAGGTGCCCGAGCGCCGGGCCGACGAGCACCGCGCCGGGGATCGTCCACAGGAAGACGAGCGGCTGCCGGTAAAGCCAGCAGAACACGATGCTGATGAGGCCGTTGATGAAAAACCCGCCGAAGATCCACGAGGCGAGGTCGGATTCGGACAGGCCGGCGCGCGAGCCGACGGCGAGGAGGATCGCGACTGGCCCTGACACCGCGAAGACGAAGGCAACCACTGCATTGGCGGCGTACAGCCCGCCGAAGTCAGCGAAGACCTGCCTGAGCGAAGGCGGCTGGGAAGCTGGTTTCTCGAGCAGCACGTTCAGTTCGTGACCAGCGCACCACTCACCCGTGCCGCCTCACGATCGGCCTCGAACTGGAACTGCGGCGTCTCGTCCCGAGGCTGGCGCGTATCGGCCCCGTCGCTGCGCCCGTCCTGCTTTCGCCATTCGCCGCTTTCGTCCCAACGGTTTGCAAGAGTCCGGATTTCGCCGGGGTTGCGCAGGGTTTCGAACCCTTCCAGCGCGGCGCGCAGGATGCCGAGCTGGTCGGCAGCATCGAAGGGCTTTCCCGCGGTGTGGCCCAGCGGGTAGTCGATGAACGTGGCGCGCGGCGGCCGGCCAGCGGACAAAATGTCGAACGCGCTACCGACGCACATGGTCGGGATGCCGTTGGCCTCGAGGTGGCGGGCGACCAGACACACGGTCTGGTGGCACACCGGTCACATCGCGACAAGGAGCGCAGCGTCGACCTTCTGTGCGCGGAACGCGGCGAGCAGTGCGGGCGCGGTTTCCTCGCGCACGCGGCGTTGCGAATACACGGCGCCCATGCAGGAGAACACTTTGTCCGCGATGCCGCCGATCGCGCCTGTCTCGGCGAGTTTGCGTAACGCACTGAGAGGAAAGATGCATCCCGGGTCGTGGCGCGGGTCCACCAGGTAGTTCTCGGTGAGATGGGAAAACCGAAGGTCTGCATCCCGCGTTTCGGACGGGATCTCGCGAATCGAGGAATCATCCTTGTAGTGGTACGCGGACTGGCCAAGCGCATAGGCGCCCGAAGTCGAGAGCAGCCCGATCCTCGCGGCGGACAACGGTTTCGCAAGCGCCTGCCAGGGCGGCGCATCATCGGCCTTGAACCAGCGGTAAATCGGATAGCCAAGGCGCTGGTAGCGCTCGGCGATGCTGCGCATGTACTCCACACTCATGGAAATCTCCGTTTGCGGAACGCCTATGCCTTGCGAAATCGCTCGCGTTCCAGGTTGGGCAGCAGCCAGGCCACGATGCCGATGGCCGGCAGGTAGGAAGTCAGGTGGTAGACGAATTCAATCCCTTGCGCGTCCGCGATTCGGCCCATGGCCGCCGCGCCCAGGCCACCGAGCCCGAAGGCAAAACCGAAGAACATCCCGGATACCAGCCCCACGCGCCCTGGCAGCAATTCATGCGCGTAGACAAGGATCGCGGGAAACGCGGCGGCCATGATCAGGCCGATGGTGATCGTCAGCACCCCGGTCCAGAACAGGTTCGCATATGGCAGGGCGAGCGTGAACGGCAGGGCGCCGAGGATCGAGATCCAGATCATTGGCCGTCGCCCGATGCGGTCCGAGAGCGCGCCACCGATCAGCGTGCCGACCGCGATCGCCGCCATGTAGATGAACAGCTGCACCTGCGCGGCCTGGATCGGCAGGTGGAAGCGTTCGATCAGGTAGAAGGTGAAATATGACGTCAGGCTGGAACTGTAGACGTTTTTCGAGAACACCAGCAGCATCAGTACGGTCACGAAAAACAACGCATGCGCGGGTGCGATGCGCGGCGCCTCGGCGGCGCTGTGCGTGGCCGGATTGGGCTTCGGCCGCGCCGCGTACCACATGCCCACGCGCACGAGGATGCCGATGCCCGCCATCGCCAGCAGCGACACCCAGGCGATCGCGCCCTGGCCGCGCGGTAGCACGATAAACGCCGCGAGTAGCGGACCGAACGCGCCGCCCAGATTGCCGCCGACCTGGAACAGCGCCTGCGCGGTGCCGTAGCGTCCGCCCGAGGCCATGCGCGCGACGCGCGAGGCCTCCGGGTGGAACACCGCCGAGCCCGTGCCGATCAGCCCGGCCGCGAGCAGCACGACCGGGTAGGACGCGGCGAACGACAGCAGCACGAGGCCCGCCATCGTCGAACCCATGCCGATCGCAAGCGAGTACGGCTGCGGGTGCCGGTCTGTGTAGATCCCGATCGTCGGTTGCAGCAGCGATGCGGTCAGCATGAATGCGAGCGTGATCATGCCGATCTGGGAAAAATCCAAGTGCAGCTGCAGTTTAAGCATCGGGTACAGCGCCGGGATCAGCGACTGCATCAGGTCGTTCAGCAGGTGGCAGAAACTCAGCGAGACCAGGATCGGCAGGGCGGCCGCCTGCGCGCTCATCGGCGCGCTGGTCGGTGCGATCGGCGCCGCCGCGTTCCCGGCCGGCAGCGCGGCAGTGGTGGGGTCCGTCATCCTCAGTCCACAGTCAAGATACGGGTCCGGCGGGCAGGTCGGTCGCGATCTTCTCCAGGTCGGCTTCCCAGGGAAAGCGGCCGGTCTCGTAGCGCGAGTAGACGAGATCATTGCCCACGGCAATGTCGAACTGACCGGACTTCCCGGTCTGCAGTTCGATCGGCCCGCGATTGCGGGCTTCCAGCCAAGCCTTCACACGGAGGGCCTCGGGTTTGTAGCCTCAGCCCGCGCAGTATTTGATCAGTATGGACATGCTGTTTTTCCGATGGGTGGAGGTGTGCGACTCATGAGCTCAGTTTACTCCCGGTGACCCGGTGGAGGCTGCAGCCGCAGGCGGCGCGCGAACCAGATTGCAGTGCCGGCGATGCCCGCGCAGATCGCGGCGACGACAAACGGCACGGTGTAGCTGCCGGTCAGGTCGAATTGCAGGCCGGCAAGCCAGGGGCCGACCGCGGCGCCGATCGCGCTCGAGAACATCCCGGCGCCGACAATCGAGCCGAAGTGCTCGCCGCTGAAACGGTCAGCCGACAGCGCCGGGGTCAGCGCGGCCGTGACCGAGTAGCCCAGTCCCAGCAGCACCGCATAGCCATAGGGACCCCAGGTCGTGGGCACCATGCCGACGGCGAGCAGCGCCGCGACGCTTGCCACCGTGATCACGATCCCGGCGACGTAGACGATCTCGCGGTCGATCTGGTCCGAGAGCCAGCCGCCGCCGATCTTGCCGATCACGCTCGCGCCGCCGACCACGCCGACCACCGAGGCTGCGACCATCGCCGCGATGCCGTGGTCGACAAGAAAGGCAACCTGGTGCACGTGCATGGTCTGTGTGCTCAGGCTGCCGAAGAAGTAGGCCGCCATGATCAGCCAGAACGGCGCGGCGCGCATGGCTTCCGAGATCCGGATCGAGCGAGGCGCGGTGCGCGCAGCCGCGGGTTTTGGAGAACCGGGTTTCGCTTCACCCGCAGGAGCGACCGCGGGATCAACCCTGGGCGCGCCGGCCGTCGCGCGGGCATTGCCGGTGCGCACGAGGTACAGCGCACATGGCACGATGACCAACGTGCAGATCACGCCCAGCACGCGAAACGCCGTGCGCCAGCCCAGACTTTGGATCAGCCACTGGCACAGCGGCACCACCAGCATCATGCCGATGCCCACGCCCGCGCTGACGATGCCCAGCGCGAAGCCGAGGCGGTCCGGGAAACGGCGCTGCACCTGGATCACCGCCGGCACCCAGCCACAGCAGGCCACCGCGATGGCCGTGAACACGCCGAACAGGAGGTACAACTCCACCGGTGTGGTGATGAAGCTGTCGGCCCATAGCACGAGGCCCAGCGCCACGCCGCCGCCGGCCACGAGGCGCTCGGGCTGCAACCGGTCGCAGAGCATGCCGATCAGTGGGTTGGCCAGACCGTGCACCAGCGTGAACACCGAGAACGCGCCGGCCAGCAGCGACCGGCTCCAGCCGAACTCCTGCAGCAGCACCACCATGAACACGCCATAGGCATACCAGATGCCGTAGGCCAGGGCGAGAATGAGCGCCAGCGCGGCGAGGCTCAGCGCGCGGGCGCGGTCAATCAAGTCGCCGGTCCGGGAATCGCATACGGGAAGCCTCTAGTCGATATGCCGTGCGCCGCGTAGCAGCCGTCCGCCGTGGCGTCCGGTCGCCTTGCCGTCGCGCATCGCGATCTCGCCATTGACCACCGTCGCGGCGATGCCCTCGGCGCCCTGCACAAGGCGGCGCGCGCCGCCGGGCAGGTCGTGCTGCACGGTCGGCATGCCGGGCTTGATGCGCTGCTCGTCGAACACCACGAGGTCGGCCGCGAAACCCGCGCGCACGAGACCACGGTCGGGCAGCTCCCAGGCCGAGGCATTGTCGAAGGTGAGTTTGCGGATCGCCTGCTCGAGCGTGAATTGCTGTTTGTTGCGCACCCAGTAGGAAAGCATGTGGGTCTGCAGCGAGGAACCCATCTCCTGGCAGACGTGCGCTCCCGAATCGGAAAACGTCGCCAGCGTGCGCGGGTGCTTGAGCATGCCGAGTACGTCGGCGGGCTTTTCGTTGACCAGCGGCTGGACGAACAAGAGGTTGTCGTTCTCCAACATCAGGTCGATCATGACCTCGACCGGGTGGCGGTTGCGCTCGCGCGCGAGGTCGGCCACCGAGGGGTCGTCCCAGTCGACGCCAAACAGCGGGAACAGGTTGGTGTAGTCCGGACGGCGCGGGTCGGTGGTGGCAAGGCCGCCGCCCTGGAACACCTTGTCGCGCGGCTTCATGCCGCCCTCGTCTGCAACGAGTTGCTTGCGGATTTCCGGGTCGGCGAGCCGGCGCTTCTGTTCTTCCAGCGGCAGTTCGCGGATCGCGCGCCAGTGCGGCAGCGCGTCGAAGGGCAGGTAGGAGCGCAGCGAAAAGAGGGCGTTGATCGAGCGCGTGGTCGCCTGGCCGAACGCGCGCCCGCCGGCGGCGGCGAGCTCGTCGAGATACTGCGTCTGGTATTCCCAGGGGTTGGGACTTTCCCCCTGCTGCGTGGCGAGCACGCCGAACATCAGCGGCCGGCCGCTCGCCAGCGCGAGCTTGCGCAGTTCTGCGAGGCAGGCACGCTGTGCCGCGCCGCTCGACACATCGGGGCCGACCTGCAGGATCCCGGCGTCGAGTTCGGCCAGCACGTCGACCAGCAGGCCGATCTCGTTCCAGTCGGCAATCCGGCTCGCCACCGGGGAGCCGTCGGGGGTCATGTGGGTGTTGGCGCGCGAAGTTGACAGGCCCAGCGCCCCGGCGCGCATCGCACCGCGCACCGCGTCGCGCATCTGCCTGATGTCGTCCTGCGTCGCGAGCTCGCTCAGCGCCCGCTTGCCCATCACATACATGCGTAGCGCCGAGTGGCCGATATAGGCGCCGTAGTTGATTCCCTTGGGCAGGCGCTCGACGTGGTCGAGGTACTCGGGGAAGGTCTCCCAGGTCCAGTCGATTCCGGCCAGCATGGATTCCGTCGGGATGTCCTCGACCGCGGTCAGGCAGCGCGCGAACCACTCGCGCTCCTCGGGTTTGCAGGGCGCCAGCGCGAATCCGCAGTTGCCCATTACGACCGAAGTCACGCCGTGCCAGGACGAGCAGCTCCCCTGCGTGTCCCAGGACACCTGCGCGTCCATGTGGGTGTGGCCGTCGATAAAGCCGGGTGCGACGATTAGCCCGTCGGCGTCGATGGTTTCCTTTGCAGTCTCGCGAATCCGGCCGATCTCGGCGATCTTTCCGTCGAGCACGCCGACGTCGGCGCGAAACCGCGGCCGGCCCGAGCCGTCCACCACGGTGCCGTTGCGAATCAGGAGGTCGAAGGCCATTGTCTGTCTCCAAAGCAGGGAGCGATGCGTGATCGCAGGGGCCGGTGCGTCCGCCAGCGCGAACCGGTGCTGGCTGGCGAAAGGGTTCCGCGTCAGAATACCTGCCCGAAGACCGAACGTAACTACCGACATGATCTCCATAGCGAAACTGGGCGAGCGCCTCGGCGCCGAAATTTCAGGCATCGACCTGTCAAAACCGCTCGACGACGCCACCTTTGCACGCGTGTCGGACGCCTTCTTCACCCACCAGGTCGTGGTGTTTCGCGACCAACGCCTTGCGCCCGCCGAGCAGGTCGCGTTCACGCGCCGCTTCGGAGAACTCGAGCAGCATGTCAGGAAGGAACACCGGCTCGAAGGCTTCCCGGAACTGCTGATCGTCTCCAATGTGCGCGACGCCGGGGGCAGGGCCGTGGGCGTGGAGGATGCGGGGCGCTTCTGGCACAGCGACCTCTCGTACAAGGCGGCGCCGAGCCTCTTGTCAGCGTTATACGCGCTCGAGGTCCCGGTCAGGGACGGCACGGTACTCGGTAATACGAGTTTCGCGAGCACAGTTGCGGCATATGAAGCGCTACCCACAGATCGGAAAGGGCGCATTGCGGGACTCAGGAACGTGCACAGCTATCGCTTCTACCGCGCGAAGAACCAGCAGGCGCAGCGCGATGAGCAAGCGCGCGGCGCGCGCACCGTGCAGGAGCACCCACTCTCCGAGGCGCAGCTGCAAAGCGTGCCCGACGTCGAGGTGCCGGTCGTGCGCACCCACCCGGTCACGGGGCGCAAGGGGCTCTTCATCAACGAGGCGCACTGTCCCTCGATCGTGGGCCTGCCGCCGCAGGAAGGAGCGGCGCTGCTCGGCGAGCTGTGCGCGCACATCGTGAAGCCCGAATTCCGCTACGAGCATCACTGGCGCACGGGCGACCTCCTGATGTGGGACAACGTCGCCGTGCAGCACAAGGCGAACTTCGACTACGACCTGCCCCTGCGCAGAGTGATGCACCGGGCCACCGTGCGCGGCAGCCCGCCGGTTTAAGGCCCGGTCAGTGGTTGTCCCTGGGCACGCCCTTCGTGACCGAAATTTTCTGGTACTTCACGGCGGGCTTAAGGATCATGCCTTCGGACAACTCGCCGACCATGCCGCGCTGGATCTCCTGCCATGGTGTCTGGCTGGCGGGGATCCGGAAACCGCCTTGTTTTGCGAGTGCCTTCTTCCGGCGCGCCATTTCCGCTTTCGTGATCAGGATATCCGCGGTGCGTTTGCCGAGGTCGATGCGCACGCGGTCGCCGGTCTTGAGTACGGCGAGCCCGCCGCCGGTGGCTGCCTCCGGCGACGCATTGAGTATCGACGGTGAGCCTGAGGTTCCCGACTGGCGGCCATCGCCGATGCAGGGCAGTTCGGTCACGCCGCGCTTGATGAGTGCGCCGGGCGGCTGCATGTTCACCACCTCGGCCGCGCCCGGATAACCGACCGGCCCGGCGCCACGCACGAACAGCATGCAGTCGTCGTCGATCTTCAGCTTCGCATCGTCGATGCGGTGGTGGTAGTCCTCGGGCCCATCGAACACGATGGCGCGTCCCTCCCATGCGTTCGGGTCCTTGGGGTTGGAAAGATACCGCTTGCGGAAGGCTTCCGAGATCACGCTGGTCTTCATGATCGCACTGTCGAAGAGGTTTCCCTTGAGGTTCAGGAAGCCCGCCTTCTGCTTCATCGGCTTGGCGTAGGGCCAGATCACGAGCGGATCTTCAACCGGTGTGCGCCGGCAGTTCTCATAAAGCGTCTTGCCGTTCACGGTCAGCGCGTTCTTCCTGATCTTGCCGGCCTTGATGAGTTCGTTGACCACCCCGGGAACTCCGCCCGCGCGGTGGTATTCCTCGCCGAGGTACTCGCCGGCCGGCTGGAGGTTGACCAGCAGCGGGATGTCGTAGCCGACCTTTTCCCAGTCGTTATTGTCGAGCTTGACGCCGATGTGCTTTGCGATCGCGTTGAAGTGGATCGGCGCATTGGTCGAACCGCCGATCGCTGAGTTGACCACGATCACGTTCTCGAAGGCCTCGCGGGTCATGATCTTCGAGGGGCGCAGGTCTTCCCAGACCATGTCAACGATGCGCTTGCCGCTCTCGTAGGCGTTTACGGCCCGGTCCTTGTGCGGCGCGGGGATCGCGGCGCCGCCGGGCAGGGACATGCCGAGGGCTTCGGCGAGCGAATTCATCGTCGATGCCGTGCCCATGGTGTTGCAGTGGCCCGGCGATGGCGCAGAGGAGGCGATGAGCTCGATGAATTCTTCATCGTTGATTTCGCCGGCGGCCAGCAGTTCGCGCGCCTTCCAGACGATGGTGCCCGAACCCGTGCGCTCGCCACGGAACCAGCCGTTCAGCATCGGCCCGCCCGATAGCACGATTGCCGGGATGTCAACTGTGGCTGCCGCCATCAGCTGGGCCGGGGTGGTCTTGTCGCAGCCGGTAGTGAGCACCACGCCGTCGATGAAATAGCCGTAGAGGAGTTCGACCAGCCCGAGATAGCACAGGTTGCGGTCGAGCGCGGCGGTTGGCCGCTTGCCGGTTTCCTGGATCGGATGGACCGGGAATTCGAAGGCGATGCCGCCGGCTTCGCGGATGCCCTCGCGTACCCGCTCTGCCAGCACGAGGTGGTGGCGGTTGCAGGGGGAGAGGTCGGAACCGGATTGCGCGATGCCGATGATCGGCTTGCCCGACTGGAGTTCTTCGCGCTTCAGTCCCCAGTTCATGTAGCGCTCGAGGTACAGCGCGGTCATGTTGGGGTTGTCGGGGTTGGCGAACCACTGGCGTGAGCGAAGTTTTGCGGGGTTTTTCTTGATTCTGCTTGCCATGCGTTGTGCTCCTCGGGGGAAATTGGGGCCAGGATCGTGCAAGACCGTACCACATTCAAAACGAATACTGGTACGCGCAGAAAGCTGGCATTGACCAATCCGGCCGCATGGCGACACGGTGCGGCCGCTCGTGTCAGAATCCGGCCATGCCAGAAATGCAGCAATGGGCCTTCCCGGAGGCCATGAGACCGAAGCTCGACGAAGCGCAGTTCGATCTTGCGCGCGCGCTCGATGCGGTGGTGCTCGTGCGCACCGAGATTCCGGAGGACGGATTCACCGCTGACATCCTCGGTACCGAGCGCGGCGGATACGGCGTGGTGATCCGCGAAGATGGCCTCGTCCTGACGATCGGCTATCTGATCACCGAAGCGACCCAGGTGTGGCTCACCACGAACCGCGGTTCGGTCGCAGCCGGCTATCCGCTTGCCTACGACCAGGCGACGGGCTTCGGCCTGATCCAGCCGCTCGGGCGGCTCGAAGCGCCTCATCTCGGATTCGGCCTCGCGGCCGACGTGAAGGTCGGCGACTCGGCGTTTGTGATTGGCCATGGCGGCCTGCCGCATGCGCTCAAGACGCGCCTGATCGCGAAGCAGGAATTTGCCGGCTACTGGGAGTACGTGCTGGACGAGGCGATCTTTACTGCACCGGCACATCCGCAATGGGGCGGTGCCGCGCTGCTCGACGCACAGGGCGACCTGATCGGCATCGGTTCGCTGCTGGTGGAGCAGGAGGTCGACGGAAAAGCGCTGCAGACGAACATGTTTGTGCCGATCGATTCTCTGCGGCCTATCCTGGAGTCACTGCTCAAGACCGGGTGCAGCCAGCATCCGCCGCATCCCTGGCTGGGAATCTACGCGCAGGAGCACGAGGGCAACCTGATGATCGGCAGGCTGGCGTCGGGCGGCCCGGCGGAGAGCGCAGGCGTTCGAGCAGGCGACCTGGTGCTCGGTGTCGGTGCCCTTCGGGCGCGCGGCCTCGCCGAACTTTTCCGCGCCGTATGGAACGTCGGTGCGGCCGGCGTCGAGGTTCCGCTGACGCTTGCGCGCGCAGGCGACGTGTTGCACATCAGAATCAAATCGGCCGACCGCAACGACTTTCTCAAGAAGCCGAACCTGCAGTAGTCCGCACGCCGAGTTCGGGATTCAGGCGCCCGGCAGTCCCGCCCGCGCGTTGCGGGCCCGCACCACCCACTTGCGCAGTTCCTCGGCCCACAGCACGCCGCTGGCCACGGCGACAAGCGGCAACAGGTCGGCGAGCGGGAGCGGCACGGTATGGAACCACCCGCTCAGCGGTGGCCAGTACAGCACACCCGCCTGCAAGACGACGCTCAGAAGCAGCCCCCCCAGCAGCCAGGGATTCCGGAGGATCCCGAGTTGCAGCGAAGAGCGGGTGGCCGACTGGCAGTTGAGCACGTTGAACCACTGGCACATCGCGAGCACGGTGAAGGTCTCGGTCTGCACCTGCTCATACGGAACGCCATTCGACTGCCGCCAGACGAACCATCCGAATGTCGCGGCGACGGCGATCGGCGTCAGGTAGGCGATCCGCCACAGCATCGCTGTGTCGACAAGCCGGTCGTCGCGTGGCACCGGGGGTCGGTGCATCTCGTCGCCCTCGGCCGGCTCCATCACCAGGTTCACCGTCAGGGTGCTCTCGGTGACGATGTTGATCCAAAGGATCTGCACGGCCGCAAGAGGCAGGGTAAATCCGCCGAACAGCGCAAGCAGGAGCACCATGACTTCGTCGACTGACGTGACGAACAGGAACAGGATCACCTTTTTCAAGTTTCCGTAGACAACCCGACCCTGCTCGACTGCGCCCACGATGGTGGCGAAGTTATCGTCGGTGATCACGATATTCGCGGCGCTCTTGGCCACCTCGGTACCGGCGATGCCCATGGCAACACCCACATCGGCGCTCGCGAGCGCCGGTGCGTCGTTCACGCCGTCTCCGGTCATGGCTACGACGTCCCCCCGGGACTGGAAGGCAGCGACAATCCGCAGTTTCTGCGCTGGGTGGACACGCGCGAATACGGCAATCCGGTCGAGGCTCTCCACGAGTTGCGCCTCGCTCATGCGCTCCAGCTCGGCACCGTCCAGGCCGCGATCGCCATCGCGCGCGATGCCGAGTTCACGCGCGATTGCCAGGCCGGTGCGTTTGTGATCGCCTGTCACCATGACCGGCCGGATTCCCGCCACCCGGCATGCGGCCACGGCGACCTTGACCTCTGCGCGCGGCGGGTCGATCTGGCCGATCAACCCGAGCAGCGTCGCTTGGCCCGCGAATCCGACGTAATCGCCGGAGGTAAGTGAGCAGCCTTCCGCCAGGCGCGCCACGGCGAGCACGCGCAGCGCCTGTCCCGCCATGGCTTCGGCAGCGTCGTGGGCCGCTCGCACGGCCGCTTCCCCGTCCCTCGTGCACAGGCGCAGCACGGCTTCCGGGGCACCCTTGATGAAGGTGCTGCCCGCCGCTGAAGAGCCTGCATGATGCGTGGCCATCATCTTGCTGTTGGCGTCGAACGGGATCTCCGCTTCGCGCGGACAGGCCAGGCGCAGTGCATTCACGTCGATGCCTGCCTTTCCCGCGGCGACGAGCAGCGCTGCTTCGGTCGGGTCGCCGAGCACGGTCCATTGGTCCTTTTGGTCCTTTTGGTCAGCGGGCGGTAACAGCGTCGCATCGTTGCAGAGCGCCGCCGCCTGCAGCAGGTCGACGATCGTGGTTTCAGAGGCGTTCGCGGTCGCGCCACCTTCGCTGAATGTGCCAACCGGCGCGTATCCGGCGCCCGAGACGCCGATGGTCCTCCCGGTCGGTAGCCAGAGCGCGGTCACGGTCATTTCGTTTCGCGTCAGCGTCCCGGTCTTGTCGGTGCAGATCACTGTAGTCGAACCCAGAGTCTCCACCGCCGAAAGGCGGCGGATGATGGCTCCACGCCCGGCCATGCGCTGCATGCCGACAGCCAGCGCGATCGTCATCGCCACCGGCAGTCCTTCAGGCACCATGGACACCATCTGGCTGATTGCCACCATCAGCACGTCGCTGAGGGGCAGTCCGCGCACAAAACCGAGAACCACCACTACGATGAACAGCAGCGCCGCGGCGACGGCGAGGGCGCGCCCGAATTGGGCGACGCGCCGCTCCAGCGGTGTCATCGGTTCGCTGGCCTCCTGCGTCAGCCGCGCGATATCACCGACTTCGGTGCGCGTGCCTGTCGCCGTGACCAGCGCGCGCGCCCTCCCAGCCGTGACATAGGTTCCAGAGAAGACCATGTTGCGGCGGTCTGCCAGACCCGTGTTCTCCGGCAGCGCAGGCGTGTCCTTCGTCACCGGCACCGATTCGCCTGTCAGCGCAGCCTCCGCGGCGGACAGTGACGCGTGCTCGATCAGTCTGGCGTCGGCGCCCACTGCGTCGCCCGCGGCCAGGAAAAGGATGTCCCCTGGCACCAGTTCGCGCGCAGGGATCGCGCGCTCGGCACCGTCGCGCAGCACCCGCACCTGCAGGGTGGCGAGTCTGCGCAGGGCAGCCATCGAGCGCTCCGCGCGACCCTCCTGGTAGGCACCGATCAGCGCATTCGCCAGGACGACAGCAAGTATTACCGCGGCGTCGGCCCAGTGGCCCATGCCGGCGGCCAGCGTTGCTGCGACGAACAGGATCGCGATCAGTGGGCTCTTGAACTGCTGCAGCAGAACCAGAAAAGCCGGCCGCCGGGCTGCTTCAGGCAGCGCATTCGGGCCGAACTCGGCGGCGCGGACTGCTACCGCCTCCGATGTGAGACCGGTATCCGGATTGCACCCCAGCCGCGCGAGAGCCTCACGCGCATGCAACGCGTGCCAGGCCACGGTTCGGTCCGGGTGCAATTCCTGTACCGGTTGCCCCGACGGTTTCACCAGTCAGGCGGCCGCAATGGCGGCGAATTGGGCGAGGACACGTTCGGGGGCGATTTCTGTCATGGGTGACACATCATCAGCCCACCGTAGCATGACGGTCCCGACCCAGATTGACCTCGATCAAGGAGTGCTGCAAGACGCCGTGCGTCCCGGCGCAGGCTACAATCAGGCGCTTGTTCCCTAACCCATGAAGAGTGCATCGCCATGCTGAAGTTCTATTACAACGCCGCACCCAACCCGATGAAGGTCGCGCTCCTGCTCGAGGAACTCGGCCTGCCCTACGAACCCGTCCCGGTGGATACGCGCAAGGGCGAGCAGTTCGCCCCCGACTATGTGAAGGTCAATCCGAACAGCAAGGTGCCGGCCATCGTCGACGGCGCGGTAAAGATGTTCGACAGCAACGCGATCCTGTTGTACCTGGCTGACCGCGAGAAGCGTTTCGTCCCGCTGGATGCCGCCAGCCCGGCGCGCGCCGAAATGCTGTCCTGGCTGATGTTTGTTGCGAGTGGCATTGGGCCGTTCTCGGGGCAATCGGTGCATTTCCGCAACGCGGCGCCCGAACCCAAGGAATACGCCCTCAACCGCTACGACTTTGAGGCGCATCGTCACTGGAAGCTGATCGAGGACCGGCTCGCCACCTCGCCGTATCTGCTGGGCAAGGAGTACTCGATTGTCGACATGGCGTTCTGGGGGTGGGCGCGCCTGCTGCCGTACGTGCTGGGCACCGGAGATGCCACCTGGGCCACCTACCCGCAGGTCAAGCGCCTGCTGGATGAGATCAGCGCGCGTCCGGCCGCGGTGCGTGCCGAGGCGCTGAAAGCGAAGCACGCGTTCAAGACCGAGAACGATGATGAATCCAAGCGCTACATGTTCCCGCAGAACGAGCGCCTGAAGAAGTAGGCAAGGAGTCAGGAGCATGACGGCCGGCGTTGATGTCCTGATCATCGGCGCCGGCGCCTCGGGCGCGGCGGTCGCCTGGAGTCTCGCCGAAACGCGCATGCGCATCCTGTGCCTGGAGCAGGGCGACTGGGTGAAGCCCTCGGAGTTCCCGAGCAACGGGCGCGATTGGGAAGCGCGCCAGCTGGGCGACTTCCACATGAACCCGAACCTGCGCGCGCGGCCCGCCGACTACCCGATCAACGAGGATGGTTCGCCGATCAAGATCGCCAATTTCAATGCGGTGGGCGGGGGCACCATCCTGTACGCAGGACACTTCCCGCGCATGCACCCCTCCGATTTTCGCGTGCGTTCGCTGGACGGCGTGGCCGAGGACTGGCCAGTCGACTACGCGACGCTGGATCCGTACTTCGCAGTGAACGACCGGATGATGGGGATCTCCGGACTCGCCGGGGATCCGGCCTATCCGCCCAAGGACGCGGTGATGCCACCCTTGCCGCTCGGCAAGACGGGCGAGACGCTCGGCCGGGCGATGAACGCGCTCGGCTGGCACTGGTGGCCGTCCGACAGCGCGATGGCCACCGAGG
>JBBQVP010000030.1:0-31144 GCA_038211455.1 Burkholderiales bacterium | reverse complement strand
CGGACGCTTCGGGGTGACGAGTGAGTACCTGGTCAACGCCGACGACATCCAGATCAAGATGGCCCAGGGCGCCAAGCCCGGCGAGGGCGGGCAGCTGCCGGGCCACAAGGTCTATCCGTGGATTGCGCAGGTGCGCCATTCGACCCCGGGCGTCGGCCTGATCTCGCCGCCACCCCATCACGACATCTACTCGATCGAAGACCTGGCGCAGCTCATCTTCGACCTCAAGAACGCCAATCCGGTGGCCCGCGTGCACGTCAAGCTGGTCGCCGAATCCGGCGTCGGCACCGTGGCGGCCGGCGTCTCGAAGGCGCACGCCGACGTGGTGTTGATTTCGGGTCACGACGGCGGCACCGGTGCCTCACCGCTGACCAGCCTCAAGCATGCCGGCGTGCCGTGGGAGCTCGGGCTGGCCGAGACCCAGCAGGTGTTGCGTTTGAACGGCCTGCGCGACCGCATCGTCGTGCAGGTGGACGGGCAGATGAAGACCGGCCGCGACGTCATCATCGCCGCCCTGCTCGGCGCCGAAGAGTTCGGGTTCGCGACCGCGCCCCTGGTGGTGATGGGCTGCGTGATGATGCGCGTCTGCCACCTCAACACCTGCCCGGTGGGCATCGCAACCCAGGATCCGGAATTGCGCAAGGCCTTCACTGGCACGCCGGAAGTGGTCCAGACCTTCTTCGAGTACCTGGTCGAGGAAGTGCGCGAGACCATGGCGGCGCTCGGCTTCCGCGCCATCGACGAGATGGTCGGTCGCGTCGATTGTCTCGACGTCGAAACAGCCGTGACGCACTGGAAGGCCCGCGGCCTCGACCTGGCGCCGCTGCTCTACCAGCCCGACCTGCCGGCCAGTGCCGCCCGCCGTCGGCTCGTCGCGCAGGACGCCGGGCTCGGTCGCGTGCTCGACCGCACGCTGGTCGCGCAGGCGGCGCCAGCGTTGGCCTCCGGTACGGCGGTCGACATCGCCGTGTCGGTGCGCAACACCGACCGCACGGTGGGCACGTTGCTCGGTTACGAGGTGACGAAGCGGTTCGGCGGCGCCGGCCTGCCCGCCGATACCATCCGCGTCAGCCTGAGCGGCGCCGCCGGTCAGAGCTTCGGCGCATTCGTGCCGCGCGGCGTGTCGCTCACGCTCGTCGGCGAAGCCAACGACTTCGTGGGCAAGGGCCTCTCTGGCGGACGGCTCGTGGTCCGGCCGCCCGCCGCCGCGGCATTCGCCGCCGAAGACAACGTCATCATCGGCAATGTCGCGCTCTATGGCGCCACCAGTGGTGACGCCTACTTCCGCGGCGTCGCCGGCGAGCGGTTCGCCGTGCGCAACTCGGGCGCGCACGCCGTGGTCGAGGGCGTTGGCGATCATGGCTGCGAGTACATGACCGGCGGAACCGTGGTCGTTCTCGGAGAGACGGGACGCAACTTTGCAGCGGGCATGTCTGGTGGGATCGCCTACGTGCTCGACGGAGACGGAGAATTCGTCAAGCGCTGCAACACGGCCATGGTCGATCTTGAGCCCGTGCTGTCCGAGTCGGAGCAGCAGGCCAGGGTCACTCGCGACCTGTGGCACCTGGGCGACGCGGACGAAGTCGCCCTCCTTGCCTTGATCGAGAAGCACGCGCGGTATACGGGCAGCCGGCGGGCGCAGACGATCCTCGATCAGTGGGGCGAGTATCGCCCGCGCTTCGTCAAGGTGTTCCCGAAGGAGTACCGCCGCGCGCTCGCCGAACTCGCGGCGAGCCAAAGCAAGGCGGCGGCGTAGCAGCGGGCAGGGGGGCGCGGCCTCCCTGCCGATCCCCGGAATCTGGAATCTGGAAAGAAGGCACGCAGCAATGGGCAAAATCACGGGTTTTCTCGAATACCAGCGGCTGAACGAAGTGGCGGAAGCGCCCACATCGCGCAAGAAGCATTATCACGAATTCGTGATGCATCTCAGCGAGGAAGACGCCAAGGTGCAGGGCGCGCGGTGCATGGACTGTGGCATCCCGTTCTGCATGAGCGGCTGCCCGGTGAATAACATCATTCCGGACTTCAACGACCTCGTTTACAAGGCCGATTGGAAACGCGCGATCGAGACACTGCACTCGACCAACAACTTTCCCGAGTTTACCGGTCGCATCTGTCCCGCGCCGTGCGAGGAAGCCTGCACGCTGCGGATCAACAACGAACCGGTCGGGATTAAGTCGATCGAGCACGCGATCATCGATCGGGCTTGGGACGAGGGTTGGGTAAGGCCGCAGCCGGCCGCAACGAAGTCCGGCAAGCGCGTCGCAGTAGTCGGTTCCGGTCCGGCCGGCCTGGCGGCGGCCCAGCAGCTTGCGCGTGCGGGGCATGGAGTGGTGCTGTTCGAGAAAAACGACCGGATCGGGGGCCTCTTGCGTTATGGGATTCCTGATTTCAAGATGGAAAAAGGGCTGATCGACCGTCGCATCGAGCAGATGCGGGCCGAGGGCGTGGAGTTCCGTACCAATCATGTCGTCGGGAACGCGCCCGTGGGGGTGGGCAATTCCGCGGCGACGCACCTGGATCCCGCAACAATTGCGGACGAGTTTGATGCCGTTGTGCTCGCTGGCGGAGCAGAGCAACCGCGCGACCTGCCCGTGCCGGGTCGAGAGCTGCAAGGCGTCTACTTCGCCATGGATTTCCTGCCGCTGCAAAATCGGCGCGTCGCAGGCGATGGGAAAGTCGAGGAGCTCTGGGCGAGCGGAAAGCATGTCGTCATCATCGGTGGTGGCGATACCGGGTCAGACTGCGTCGGAACCTCCAATCGGCATGGTGCGGCCTCGGTCACGCAGTTCGAGCTGCTGCCGATGCCACCGGACGTCGACAAGAATCCGGTCTGGCCGTATTGGCCTCAGCGCCTGCGTACCTCTTCCTCTCACGAGGAAGGCGCCGAGCGCGACTGGGCGATTGCCACCAAACGCCTGGAGGGCGAAGGCGGAAAGGTGAAGAAGCTCGTCGCCGCGCGTGTCGAATGGAAGGACGGCCGCATGCAGGAAGTGCCGGATTCGGAAATCGAGATGCCGGCAGACCTGGTGCTGCTTGCCATGGGCTTCGTGTCCCCGGTGCAGTCCATGCTCGAATCCTTCGGTGTCGACAAGGATGCCCGTGGCAATGCAAAGGCGACTACCGACGGGCAGGGCTGCTATGCGACATCCGTGCCCAAGGTATTCGCGGCCGGCGACATGCGCCGTGGCCAATCCCTGGTGGTGTGGGCGATCCGCGAGGGCCGGCAATGCGCCCGCGCGGTCGATGAATTTCTGATGGGCAGTTCGGTCCTCCCACGCTAAACTGGGCGCATGAACCTTTCCATGCCAATCCTTGCAACAGCCGTGCGACGCGCAGTGCGACGCGAGCGACGACGACGCGCGGCCGGGCACATGGCGTAGGAAGATTCATTACCCTTACGAGAAGCCACAGACCGCGCGGTCTGTGGCTTTTTTATTTTATGGAGCGGCAAATGCAAGCAACGGATTCATTGATGTTCATCACCCAGCGGCCCGACGTGGAATTCGTCCGGGGCGAAGGCTCATGGCTCTACGACGCCGAAGGGCGCAAGTATCTCGATTTCATCCAGGGCTGGGCGGTGAACTGCCTCGGCCATTCGCCCAGGATCATCCGCGATGCGCTCGCTACGCAGGCGGCGAAGGTGATCAACGTGAGCCCGGCCTACTACAACGCGCCGATGCGCGAGCTCGCAGCACGGCTCGCGGAACTCTCCGGAATGGAGAAGGTGTTCTTCACCAACAGCGGTGCCGAGGCCAACGAAGGTGCCATCAAGCTCGCGCGCAAATGGGGGACGATCCACCGCGACGGGGCCTACGAAATCCTGACCTTCGAGAACGCCTTTCATGGCCGCACGCTTGCTACGATGTCCGCCTCAGGCAAGCCGCAGTGGGAAAAACTGTTCGAGCCCAAGGTGCCCGGGTTCCGCAAGCTGCCGATGAACGACATCGGCGCGGTGCGCGCCGCGATCGGACCGAATACCGTGGCTGTGATGCTTGAGCCGATCCAGGGCGAATCGGGTGTGCTGCCGTTTACCGCGGCGTTCCTTGGCGAACTGCGCGCGCTGACCACGCAGGCCGGTGTGCTGCTGATGCTGGATGAGATCCAGACCGGGATCGGGCGCACCGGGAAGATGTTCTGCTGGCAGCACACCGGCGCGCGGCCGGACATCATGACCCTGGCAAAGGGCATCGGCGGGGGCGTGCCGCTGGGCGCGCTGGTGGCCACGGAGTCCGTCAGCTGTTTCGAACCCGGAGACCAGGGCGGCACCTACAACGGCAATCCGCTGATGACGGCCGTGGGTCTGGCGGTGGTGAATGAAGTTGGCAAGCCGGAGTTTCTCGCCCAGGTCGGGAAGAATGGCGACTACCTGATGGCACGCCTGCGCGGCTTGTCGCAAGCCCGTGGTCTGGGCGAAGTGCGCGGCCAGGGCCTTCTGATTGCGCTCGAACTTGGCAGTCCGCTGGGAACCAGGGTCGTGGACGCTGCCCTTGCGATGGGACTGCTGGTCAATTCGCCCCGACCGACCAGCCTGCGCTTCATGCCCGCGCTCAACGTCTCGTGCAGCGAAATCGACGCAATGCTGGCGATACTGGAGAAGGCGATCGAGGTCGCGCGCGGATCCTGAGCGCAAGCGCAGAGCCTCCGAACGGGCGCGGGCAGGGTGCGGAGTTCCTGCCGCATAATGCCCGCGTGCGCCGCGCCGTCCTCATCCCGCTGATCGTTGCCTGCGCCCTGTTCATGGAGAACATGGACTCGACGGTGATCTCGACCTCGCTGCCGGCGATCGCCCTCGACATCGGCGAGCATCCGCTCGCGCTCAAACTTGCGTTGACCGCGTACCTGGTCAGCCTCGCGGTATTCATCCCGATCAGCGGCTGGGTCGCCGACCGGTACGGCTCGCGCCGCGTGTTCGCGGTCGCAATCGCGGTATTCGTGGGCGGATCGATCCTCTGCGCGGTGTCGGGGTCGCTTTCGGCCTTCGTGCTCGCGCGCTTCCTGCAGGGCATGGGGGGCGCGATGATGGTTCCGGTGGGGCGTCTCGTACTGATGCGCGCGGTGCCCAAGAGCGAGTACATCAGAGCACTTAACTACCTCACTATCCCCGCGCTGCTGGGGCCGGTTATCGGTCCGGCGCTCGGGGGTGCGATCACGCTGTACTTCGACTGGCGCTGGATTTTCGTCATCAACGTGCCGATCGGTATCCTCGGGTTCGTGTTGGTGCTGCGCCATATCCCGGATATCCGCGAAACGGTGACCCGGCCGTTCGATCTTAGCGGCTTCGCCCTCTCGGGGATCGGCTTGTCGGTCCTGATGCTGGGTCTGTCATCGCTCGGCGGCCATCTGATGCCGCCGCTGGCCACGGCGGGCTGTGTCGCCGCGGGCGCTGTCGTGCTCGCCGTCTACGCCCTGCACGCGCGGCGCACCGAATACCCCGTGATCGACCTGCGCCAGTTGCGCGTGCCGACCTTCTTCCACGGCGTCGTGGTCGGCAGCGTGTTCCGCATCGGGCTGGGCGCGACGCCGTTTCTGTTTCCCCTCTTGCTGCAGATCGGTTTCGGGCTCAACCCGCTGCAATCCGGCCTGCTGACATGCGCTACGGCGGTCGGCGCCATGTTCATCAAGACCTTGACGGTGAGAATACTCAGGCGTTGGGGATTTCGCCGCGTGCTCACGCTGAACGGCATGCTAGCCGCGGCCAGCGTGATCGCCTACTGCCTGTTCACGGCCACGACACCGCACCTCCTGATCGTCGCGATCCTGGTGTTCTCGGGCTGCCTGCGCTCCTTGCAGTTCACCGCGCTGCAGGCGGTTTCGTTTGCCGACGTCAGCCGCGAGACGATGAGCCAGGCGACCAGTATCTCAAGCATGGCGCAGCGCCTGGCGCAGAGCCTGGGCATCGCGCTGGGCGCCTATGCGCTGCAGCTTTCCAGTCTGGTGCAGGGCCACGCGACCATCGTTGCGGCCGATTTCTGGCCTGCCTTTCTCGCCATTGCGCTGCTCTCGTTCGCCTCCGCCGTCCTGCACCTGCGCATGCCGCAGGGAGCCGGTGCGGAAGTGTCGGGCCACGCAAGGTCGTGACCCGGGCCTGACCCCGGGGCTCAGCCCGCAGCCAGGCAGGCCACGGCCTTCTGCAAGCCGTCACGGCCGAACGGAATGCCCTGCACCGTCATGGCGGCCTCGACCCCGGCCAGGCAGCCGAGGATCATGGCCGCATTCACGTCGCCGAGATGTCCGATACGGAACGCGCGACCGGTCTGCGGACCGAGCCCGCCTGCGACCGCGACCTGGAAACGTTCGCGCGCGACCGTGCGCATCGCCTCGGGATCAATGCCCGGCCGCACTTCGATGGTCGTGACCGAGACCGAGCGGGCTGCAGGGACGCGGCAGTGAAACAGCACCGCGCCCTCGCGGCTCCAGGCCTCGACCGCCGCGTGCACCGTGCGCGAGAGCAGGGCATGGCGCGCGAAGATCGCTTCCAGCCCTTCGTGAAACAGCAGTCCCAGCGCGGCCTCGACGCCGAACAGCAGGTTCTGCGGCGGCGTGCCGCAGAACTTCTTGTAGCTGAATTCGGAGTTGCGCCGGCCCCAGTCCCAGTAGAACTTCGGCCCGGGATTTCCGGCGGCGATTTCGCCGGCGCGGCGGTCGACCGCAACGAACCCCATCCCCGGGGGTGACATCAGGCCCTTCTGCGAGGCGCCGACCGCGACGTTGATGCCTAGCGCGTCCATCGCGAACGGGGCCGCGCCGAGCGAGGCCACCACGTCGACCACGAACAGCGCGGGGTGTTTTGCGGCGTCGATCGCGGCGCGCATGGCTGCGAGATCGCTGGTGCTGCTGCTCGCGGTATCGGTGTGCACCGCGAATACGGCGACGATCTCGTGGCGGGTATCGGCGCGCAGCGCCTGCTCGATCTCGTTCGGATCGATCGGATAGCCCTCGCGGAAAGGAGTGCGGATCACGCGCCTGCCCACCGCCTCGGTCTGCACCGCCCAGGACTCGGAGAAATGGCCGGTGCCGGGAATCAACACGGTCTGTCCGGGGGCAAGCAGGTTTTCGACGGTTGCTTCCCAGGCCCCGTGGCCGTTCGAGGCGAACATGTACACGTCCGATTCGCGCGTCTGCAACAGCCGCTTGATGCTTGCCTCGATCGAGGCGATGACCTCGTCGAGACGCGGATCGCCATGGTCCATCGGCTGGCGATGCATGGCGTTGAGAACTTCGTCCGGGATATGCGTCGGGCCGGGGGAGTGCAGGAAGCGGGTGCCGGGAATGCGGGTCATAGGGTTTGGATGCTCGGAAGTGACGATGCCGCGTTCAGCGCGCGCTTATCGCGCGTTCATCACGCGTTCATCGCTCGGTCAGGGCGCGCTGGAGAGTCTTGTTGATTGGCTTGAGCAGGTAGTGGAGCACACTGCGCCGGCCGGTGAGGACATCGACCTGGCCGGTCATCCCCGGAATCGCCGGGAGGAGCTTGCCCCGGTATTCGATCCCGGGCCTGGTGGTGCGCACATGGGCCAGGTAGTAGGGTTCGGGCGACTGGCCCGACTGTGATGCTGCCTGCGGCTGGATTGAATCGGCGCTCACGTAAACGATCCTGCCCTCCGCCCCACCGTAGATCGAGTAGTCATACGCCGCCAGCTTGACGGTTGCCTTCTGCCCGACGGAAACGAACGCGATGTCCTGCGGGCGGATGCGCGCTTCGACCAGGAGAGAATCTTCGACTGCAACAATTTCTGCCATGGATGTTCCCGGCTGCACCACGCCGCCGGGCGTCTTGTTGGCGATGGTCTTCACCACCCCGTTCACGGGCGAGCGGACCAGGGTTCGGGCCATCCGGTCTTCGAGGCCGGGCACGGCCTCGGCGACTTTTGCCAGCTCATTTCGCGCCGCCGAAAGTTCGCCGGCGGCCTGACTGCGGAACTGCGAATCGTTGTCCTGGATCTTCCTGCGGGCCTCTTCGATCGTCGACTGAACGCGTGGAATGGCCAGGGTCGCCGCATCAAGCTCGGTACGGATCCGGGTCGATTCCCGCTGCAGCCGCAGCAACTCGACCTCCGAAACCGCGCCCGCCTTGACCATCGGCGCAGTAATCGCGATCTCCCGTGTAAGTATCTCGAGCTGTTCACTGGTGCGGTCGCGCCGGGATCGCAGTTCGACCAGCTCCTGCGAGCGCTGGGCAAGCTGCTCCTTCAACACGGCATTCCTGCCAGCGAGGTCGGTGAGCCGGGCGCGATGCACGGCGATCTCGTTCTCGGCCAGGGCCGGCGCGCTTTTCAGGACCTCCGCCGGCATCCGCAGCGGGGCGCCCTGCACCTCGGACGTCAGTCGGGCAACTCTGGCCCGCAGCCCGAGCTCGCCCTGGTGGCCCTCGCGGTAAGCCGAAGCGAAACGCACGTTGTCGAGCTGGAACAGAACCTGGTCCTTCTTCACCGATTCGCCCTCCTGGACCAGGATCTTTTCGATGATGCCGCCCTCCAGGTTCTGCACGTACTGCGTCTGGCTGGCCGTGATCACCTTGCCTTCGCCGCGCGTGATCTCGTCGATCTGCGCGAGCGAGGCCCAGACCACGGCGATGATGAAAAATGCGACGATCACGGCGAGCAACCAGTGCGGCGAGCGCTTCAGACCTCCGTCGTCCGCAGCGAGCTCCTGAGGCTGCCAGGCGGGCGGAAGCCACGACGATTTTTCCGCCATCGCCGTCACGGCGGGGCCCTTGCCGGCTTCGCGCGTTTCGCTCATCGCGCTGTCCTCACCTTGCCTTCGGAAATCGCCTTCAGCACCTGCTCCTTCGGTCCCGCTGCCACCACGCGGCCGTTGTCCATCACGATCAGGGTGTTGACCACCGAAAGCAGCGACTCCCTGTGGGTGACGATGATGATCGTCTTGCCGCTGAGTTCCGTCTGCATCTGCGCCTTCAAGCGCTCCTCCGCACTATGGTCCATCGCGTGCGTTGGCTCGTCGAGCACCAGGATCGGCGGGTCGGTGATCAGGGCGCGGGCCAGCGCCACGGTCTGTCGCTGACCTCCAGACAGTGCTTCACCGCGTTCGCCCACCGGCATGTCGAAACCCTTCGGGTGCCGGTTGACGATCTCTGTGAGCCCGGCCAGCGTCGCCGCTCGCAGGATGGCCGCGTCGTCAGCCCCGGGCGCGCCCACCAGCAGGTTGTCGCGCACGCTGCCGGCGAACAGGGCGATGTTCTGCGGCAGGTAGCCGACCGCGCGGCGCAGGTCGACCGGATCAATGCTGCGTATATCTGTGCCATCGACCAGGATCGAGCCCTCTTGGGCGTGGTACAGGGCCACCAGCAGCTTCGCGATCGTCGTCTTGCCCGAACCGATGCGGCCGATGATCCCGACCCGGTCGCCCGCCCGGATTGCGAAGCTCGCACCGGAAAGCGCGTCGAGTTCGCTGCCCGGGTACTTGAACACGACGTTCTGGAAACGGATTTCCCCGCCCAGCGCGGGGCGATGCACGAAACCCCGGTCCCGCGGGCGCTCGCGCGGCGCGTCCATGATCTTGTTCAGCGCGGCGAGCGCACTCATCGACTGGTGGTATCGGGTGAGCAGCGAGGCGACCGTCGCCAGCGGCGCGAGCGCGCGCCCGGCAATGATGGTGCAGGCGATCAGGGCGCCGGTCGTGAGCTGGTTTTCAGCCACCAGGTACACCCCGACCGCAAGCGTCGCTACGCCCACCATGGCCTGCACCCAGGCGGAAAAATTGACCGCGAACGAGGAAATAAAGCGCGTCCCAAGGCTTTCCTTCGCGACGTAGTCGACAACCTCTTCCCATTTGCGCTGCATCTGCGCAGCCGCGCCCAGCGCCTTTACCGCTTCGATCGAACCCAGGGTCTCGATCAGGATCGCGTGCTTGGCCTCCGTGGCCCGGAACACGCGGCGGATCCGGTCGCGCAGCGGGACCTGCAGTGCCACGCCCACTGCGACCACGACCGGGATCGCACACAGGGGAACCGCGGCCATGGGCCAGCCCCCGACCATCGCGATCACCGCGATGAACAGCAGCACGAAGGGCAGGTCGATCAACGAGGTCATGGTCGCCGACGTAAAGAACTCCCGCAGCGACTCGAACTCGCGCACGTTGTTGGCCAGGATGCCGACCGACTCACCACCGGCGTCCATGCGCCGGGCCATCACCTGTTCGAACAGCGCAGAGGAAAGCGCCATGTCGGCGCGGCGCCCGGCCACATCGATAAACCAGCCGCGCAGCAGCTTGAGCCCCAGATCGAACAGGTAGATCAAGGCCATGCCGATGGCGAGCACCCAGAAAGTTTCGACCGCCTTGTTCGGCAGCACGCGGTCGTAGACGTTCATGAAGAAGATCGGCGAGAGGATCGTGAAGAGATTCACCAGCACGCTGGCCGCCGCAACTTCGCCGTACATCGGCCAGGCGCGCGCCAGCGTGCCCCAGAACCAGTGATGGGTGGCGAGGATGCGTTCACTGCCGGTCCCGGACTCGAAACGCACGGCGCGGCTGACCGCGATGGCGGTCCCCGTGTAGTCTGCAGCGAGTTCGGCGACCGGCAGGGTTTTTTCAACCCCCTCGGCCGTTACGATCTGCGAATTCGACTCACCGCGCGCAACCAGGACACAGGCATTGCGGTTGGCGAGCAGCAGCACGGCCGGGAGAGACAGCCTGGGGAAGCGCTCGAGGTCGATCGCGATGACCCTCGCGTTCAGTCCCGCACGGTCCGCCGCCCGCACGAACAGCGCCGGTGTCAGCCCGTCGGAATCGACCGGAAGGCCCGTGACCAGGGCTTGCGCGCTCGCCGGGCGGCCGAGGAGGCGCGCGACATGAGCGAGGCAGGCGGCCAGCGGATCATGCCGCGGTGCGCGTGGCGCTTCGATGGCGGGCGGCATCTCTGCGCTCATCGTGTCTCCGCCACCGAGCGAAGCGTCGTTGACAGGCGCAAGCCGCCTTCCTGCAACTGTCGCTCTGCGACGGGAGCCTTACTTTCCTCCGGCATGTTTGCGGAGCGACCCTCCTGCTTCTCCTGCCGGGACGGTCCCGTGTCGATCTCCACGCCCAATGTTGCAAGCAGCCGGCCCATTGCCGCGAGCACGCGCAGCTCGCCGATGCTGACCGCGTATGCTGCGCTGTACTCGTTGCTTTTCGCCGTGAACAGTTCGTTTTCGGCATTCAGGACATCGAGAAGGGTACGTTGCCCGATCGAGAATTGCAGGCGGTAGGAGCCGACCACCTGCGCGCTTGCGGCCGCATAGCGTTGCAGCTGGGGCAGGCGGACGCGGTCCTGCACGAGGCCCTCCCACGCCTGACGCAGGTCGCGCTCGGTGTCATTGCGTGCCTTGTCGTAGTTTGCGCGCGCCTCGTCCACGCGCGATTCCGCCTCCCGAACCCGCGCTTCGTCGCTGCCGCCCCGGAAAAGGTTGTAGCGCAGCCTGAGCATCGCATAGGAATCCGAGTTGCCTCCACGCACGCCGTCGAGGTCGTGGTTGGCCGAGGTGCCGACCTCCAGCGCGAGCCGGGGTGCCACCGCGCGGCTGCGCACGGATTCGCGGTCCGCCTGCGCCGCAGCCAGCTCCCGCTCGGCCGAACGGATCGCCGGATGCGTCTCCAGCGTCAGCGCGAGCGCAACGGGCAGGGAGGCGGGCAGCTTGTCGGCGAAGGCGCCTGCCTCGGCGAGCATCCCCGGCGGCTGCCCGGTGAGGTGGAGGAAACTCGCCTCCGCCTGGGCGAGCTGGTTGCGCAGCTGGGACAACGAGGCCTGCGCCAGCGCCAGGCGCGCCTCGGCCTGCTGCGCGTCGGCACGCCGGCCCTGTCCCGCGTCGGCAAGCTGCGACACCTGCGCGAGCGTCTCCCGGTGGCGTTTTTCGTTGTCGGTGGCGATGGTGATCAGGGCGCGCAGGCGGATCACATCCAGATAGGCTTGCGCCACGCGCGCGCCGGCCGACTCGGTGGCGTTCGCCACCTGCGCGGCGGCACTCTGCGCCCGTGCTTCGAAGCGGCGCACCTGGCCCGAGCTTGAGCCCCCGTCGAACAGCAGCTGGGAGAGGCTGACCTCGGCTTCGCGCCGGTTCAGCGTCTGGCTGGAGCCGAGCACGCGCGTGCTCGGGTTGTTGCTGGTTTCACGCCCTTGTCCCAGGCTGGCATCGACGGTCGGATACCAGGCGCCGCGCGCCTGCGCCACGTTCTGTTCGATCGCACGCTGGTTTGCGCGCGCCGCGCGTACTTCCGGGAAGTTCGCCACGGCGCGGGTCAGCGCCGCGGCCAGCGTGTCGGCAAAAGCCGCCCGCCAGGAAAGCAGCGTGCATGCAAGCAGAACGAAGAGGGAAATGCGTAACGCCACTGTGGTTCCTGTTTGCGGCAGCAGCCTGGTTGACGGTACGCCATTCTAGGTGAACTTCAGGTTCGGCGATGGCGGGGGGCCGGCGCCGTCATCCGGCGATTCCGGCCACTCGCGCGACCCGGAAGATCGTGATCCTTCAATGCGTTCTGACGCTCCCGCAAGGATGCCCTCCCGCAAGGATGCCCATAGCATAGGGGCCGATGATAGAATCATATTCATGATCCTGAACGTTGTCGTGCTCGCCGCGGGCCAGGGCAAGCGCATGCATTCCGACCTGCCCAAGGTCCTGCACCGCCTTGCGGGGCGTCCGTTACTCGGGCGCGTTGTCGATACGGCGCGCAGCCTCGGGGCCGCAAAGATCGTGATTGTCTACGGCCACGGAGGCGAACAGGTGCGCGAAGCCTTCGCCCCGGACACCGACCTCCTCTGGGCCGAGCAGAAATCGCAGCTCGGCACCGGTCACGCCCTGATGCAGGCGCTCTCCCTGCTCGATCCGGAGGCCGATCTCCTGGTGCTCTACGGCGATGTTCCGTTGATCGACGCGGCGTCGTTGCGCCGGCTGATCGACGCGGGGCGCGGCGGCCTCGCGATCATGACGGCCGTGGCCGCTGATGCCACCGGTTACGGGCGCATCGTGCGCAATGCGGCAGGCCGCGTGCAGCGTATCGTCGAGCAAAAGGACGCGACGCCTGAAGAGCTGGCGATCGGGGAGTGGAACACGGGGTTTCTGGCCGGCAGCGGGGCGCGCCTCAGGGACTGGCTGTCACGCGTGCGCAACGAAAACGCGCAGAAGGAGTACTACCTCACCGACGTGATCGGGCTCGCGGTGGCCGATGGTCTCGAGGTGCAGACCACGCAGCCCGCACAGGTGTGGGAAGTGGAGGGTGTGAACTCCAGGCGGCAGCTGGCCGAACTCGAGCGCATCCACCAGCGGGAGATCGCGAACAGGCTGATGGACTCAGGCGTCACGCTCGCCGACCCGGATCGCCTCGATGTGCGCGGCATGCTCACCTGCGGGCGTGACGTCGCGATCGATGTGAACTGCGTGTTCGAAGGCGGTGTGGTACTGGGCGACCGGGTGAAGATCGGGCCGAACTGCGTGCTGAAGAATGTGACGATCGCAGGCGATACGGAGGTCCTGCCTTTTTCGCTGCTCGAGGACGCCGTGGTCGGTGCTCGCTGCCGGCTCGGACCCTACGCGCGCCTGCGTCCGGGCGCCGCGCTCGCCGACGAGGTGCACATCGGCAATTTCGTTGAAGTCAAGAACAGCCGCGTCGGCCGGGGCTCCAAGGCCAACCACCTGGCCTACATCGGCGACACCGACGTGGGGAGCGGCGCGAACATTGGCGCCGGGACCATCACATGCAACTACGACGGTGTGAACAAGCACCGCACGACGATCGGCGACCGCGTGTTCGTCGGTTCGAACGCGACGCTTGTGGCACCGGTCACGATTGCGGACGGCTCGTACATCGGCGCGGGCTCCACGATCAGCCGTGATACGCCTGCGGAGCAACTCACGGTCGCGCGCGCCAAACAGGTATCGATTCCTGCCTGGAAACCACCGAAGAAAAAAGGCTGACACCATGTGCGGTATCGTCGGGGCCGTTGCCCAGCGCAACATCGTTCCCATCCTGCTTGAAGGCCTGTAACGGCTGGAATATCGCGGCTACGATTCGGCCGGGGTCGCAGTGCTCGATGGAAAGCCGGGCGGACATTTGCAGCGGTTGCGCTCGACTGGTCGGGTGGTCGAACTCGAAAAACTGTCCAATGCAAAGAAGCTCGACGGGCATACCGGGATCGCCCACACCCGCTGGGCGACGCACGGCGTGCCTTCCGAGGGCAACGCGCACCCGCATGTGTCCGGCGGGGTCTCGGTGGTCCACAACGGGATCATCGAGAACCACGAAGAGATGCGCGCCAAACTGTCGGCGCAGGGTTACGTCTTCGTGTCCGATACCGACACCGAGGTGGTGGCGCACCTGGTCAAGTCGCACCTCGGCGGCGGGAGCCTGTTTGAAGCGGTTCGCAAATCGGTCGCGCAGCTCGTAGGCGCCTACGCCATCGCGGTGGTCTCCGAATCCGAGCCGGACCTGCTGGTGGTTGCGCGCATGGGCGCGCCGCTGTTGCTTGGTCTGGGCAAAGGCGAGAACTTTGCCGCATCCGATGCCTCGGCGCTGGTGCAGGTGACCCAGCAGGTGGTTTACCTCGAGGAAGGCGATGTTGCCGAGGTGCGCGGCGACGGAACGCGCGTCGTCGACAAGGCGGGCAATCCGGTCGAGCGGCCGCAGCAGACCAGCGGGTTGTCGGCGGCGGCGGTGGAACTGGGCGAGTACCAGCACTACATGCAGAAGGAGATTTTCGAGCAGCCGATCGCCGTGGCCAACACCCTCGAGATGGTGACCGGCGCGCAGTCGATCGCGCCGCAGCTGTTCGGCGCGGGCGCGGACAAGGTGTTCGCCGAGGTCGACGCCGTGCTGATCCTCGCCTGCGGCACCAGCCTGAATTCAGGCCTCGTCGCGCGCTACTGGATCGAAGCCATTGCCGGCGTCCGCTGTGACGTGGAGATCGCAAGCGAGTACCGCTACCGAACCTCGGTCCCCAACCCGAAAGCACTGGTCATCACGATTTCCCAGTCCGGCGAAACGGCGGACACCATCGCGGCGCTGAAGCATGCCAAGTCGATCGGCCACGTGCACTGCCTGTCGATATGCAATTCGCCGGAGAGCTCGCTGGTGCGCGAATCCGGGCTGCGCTTCCTGACGCGCGCGGGGCCCGAAATCGGCGTGGCCTCGACCAAGGCCTTCACCACGCAGCTGGCTGCGCTGGTGCTTCTGACGCTGGTGCTGGCCAAGCAGCGCGGCAAGCTGTCCGCGGAGAGGGAGCTGGCACTGCTGCACGAGCTGCGCCACCTGCCGGTCGCGATGCAGAAGGTGCTTCAGGTGGAGCCGCAGGTGAAGATGTGGGCTGAGAAGTTCGCCACGCGCCACCATGCGCTGTTCCTCGGTCGCGGTGTCCATTACCCGATCGCGATGGAAGGCGCGCTGAAGCTGAAGGAGATCTCCTATATCCACGCCGAGGCGTACGCGGCCGGCGAGTTGAAGCACGGCCCGCTCGCGCTCGTTGACAAGTTCATGCCGGTGGTCGCGATCGCGCCGAACGACACGCTGCTTGAAAAGCTCAAATCCAACCTCCAGGAAGTGCGCGCGCGCGGCGGCGAACTGCATGTCCTGGCGGACGAGGACACCAAGCTGACCGACGGCGACGGGCTGCATGTGATCCGCATGCCCTACCACGCGGGGCTGCTGTCGCCGATCCTGCACGTGCTGCCACTGCAACTGCTTGCCTATCATGCGGCGCTGGCGCGCGGCAACGACGTGGACAAGCCGAGGAACCTGGCGAAGTCGGTCACGGTGGAGTAGGGCGAGGCGGGTGGGCGCCTGCCTGCGCGTCCTGTTCTGCCTCTTTGCCTTTGGTGCGGCGGCGCCTGCCTGGCCGGCTGCGGAGATCCGGGTCGTGCAGCAGGAGGCGTTCGCGCTCGTCGCGCCGCAGGCAGGGGAAGTCGCGCTCGAAGTATCAGCCGTGCGCTTCGTCGATGGCGGCTGGGAACACGCCACGATCGAGGCGGCGTTCCGGCAGAGTGCAACGATCCTCGCGGGGTGCGGCGTGCGGCTGACCGGGGTGACGTTGCGTCTCGTCGAGGCGCCGCGCGAATTCCAGTTCTATTCCACGCCGGTGTCGCGCGCGTTCGCGCGCGCGCTCCCGCTCGCCCGCCCGACGGTTTACTTCGTGCGCGACACGCTGAACCGTCCCGCGTTCGATGCCGAAGCGATCGGCCGCTCGAACAGCCGTTCGCGACCGGAGCTGCTCAACACTATCTGGGTGACGCTGGGCACGCCGGATCTTGGCATTGTGCTGGCGCACGAACTCGCGCACCTGCTGATGGACAGCGGGGAGCACAGCGACGCGGCGGGAAACCTGATGCGCGCCGCTACGGCGGCGGAGAATACGCGCCTGGATGCGGCGCAGTGCGAGCGCATGAGGCGCTCAGGCTGGGAGGGCGGGTTGCTCCGTTGAGCAGGCGCCTATTGCTGCCACTTTTCGATCAAAGTCCTTTCCTGGCGCGGCCTGCAGGGCGATATGTTGCCATCGCCGTACCTAGAGCTTGGCGTAAGCCTTGGCGTCCGCAGCGGAACTCCATTCAGCGAAAACCCGAATCGGGTGTTCGGTTCTTCCGCCGAGACGCGCATTGGTCAGGACGACCCGCCGACCAATGATCGTGTAGGCCAGTTCGTCACCCGGCGCGAGTTCCAGAGCCGACCGGACCCGCTCAGGAATCGTTGTTCGTGCTTTGTTTGTCAGTCTGCTCGTGATCATTTTGGCCTGCGGTAAGCGCTAGGGTGAGTGGATTCCGCGAATAGACGCGCGAATAGACGGGTCGGAGTCGAACTCCTCCGAAGTAAGATCACGCAATGATTAATTCAGCGCCGATTCTGAACGATATCCAAGGCTTCGGCTGCGCCGATGATCGGGATACGCTGCCAGAACTTGAGGTTGCGCAGGTGCTTGTCACCAGAGACGATCAGGTCCGCTTGGGCGGCGTACGCGCAGGCAAGCACGGCGTCGTCGTCCGGATCGGCCAGAACGGCGGGCGACATAGCCGCCGGCGGGATTGGTGTCGCAAGCAACCCATAGCCTTCCACGAGGGCCGTGGGGCTCGTCTGATGACGCGCTAGGATTGGCGCGAGATGTCGTCGCGAAAGCACGCCGCTAAGTTCGGCCAGTAATGCCTCGCTCGTAAATGCCTTTACCGCGTCTGATTTCAGTGAATCCAGCAGCCGGAAAGGGCTGCCGGGCCAAAGCAACCCCGATACGACGACGTTCGTGTCAAGAACGATCCGCACGGTCGCGATCGCGTTTCTCTCTCTGCTCGGCTCGATAGGCGTTGATTTCGGCCTGAATCTCGTCTTCGGTCATCTGGGGTATTTCGGCGGCACGCAGCCGTTCACACGTCGCAAAGAACGCATCGAACTGCTTGCGCCTCGCGATTGCCTCGCGCAGCAGCTTCGCGATCGCATCCGGAGCGAGCAAGCCCGCTGCTTTGGCTTCGTTTGCCAGGGCGTCAGGCAATTCAACATTGAGTTCCATGACGTGGCTCCTGTAATTGGCTGGTACTGCTTACCCATCCCGCGGTAACCAAAGGGCCGCGTAGCCCATGAAATTAGTATACGCCCACTCGCCGTATGGGGAGGACGGCCTGCTCCACTGAGCAGACGCCTATTGTTGCCACTTTTCGACCAAGGTCATTTCCTGGCGCGGCCTGCAGGGCGATATGTTGCCATCGCCCCATGCCGCCAACCATCTCAGACCATGCTGAACCCGCCGTTCACGCTGATGACCTGGCCGGTGATCCAGGCCGCGCCGGGCGAGGCGAGGAAGGCGACCATGGGCGCGATGTCCTCGGGCTTGCCGACGCGGCGCAGTGGATAGAGCTTGGTGATCTTGTCCATGTTCGCGAGCAGGTGCTCGGGCTCGTGGCCGGTCATGACCAGACCGAGCGACACCGCATTCACGGTGATGTCGGCGCGGCCGAGTTCCTTGGCGAGTGACTTGGTGAGCGCGATGGCGCCGGCGCGCGAGGCGGCGGTGATGCCGAGGCCGCCTTCGCCGACCCGCGCGGAGTCGCCCGTGAGGTTGATGATGCGGCCGCCCTTCTGCTCGATCATCAGCGGCACCACGGCGTGGCAGGTATGGATCACGCCGTACAGGCCCACGTCGATCTGCTTTTTCCAGTCGGCGGGCGTGGTGTCGACGAAGCGCTGGCGCTTCACGTAGCCGGCGTTGTTGACGAGGATGTCGATGCGGCCGAAATCCTTTTTCACCGCGGCGACCATGGCCATGACCGCGGCGTAGTCGGTGACGTCGGCCTTGTAGGCGCCGGCCTTGCCGCCTGCCTTGCCGATCTCGGCGGCGACCGCCTCGGCCTCTTTCGGTGAGCTGTTGTAGTTGACCGCGACCGTCGCGCCTTTTGCGGCCAGCGCGAGCGCGATCTGGCGGCCGACGTCGCGCGCCCCGCCGGTGACGAGCGCGACCTGGCCCTTGAGTTCATTTTCCATGTTTCTCTCCCTGTGATTGTGTTGATCCCGATGTAGATGCCGATTTGGATGTTCGGGCGGCGACCATGCGGAACAGGCGTTCCGGCGTGACCGGCAGCTCGACAATTTCAATGCCCAGCGGCGCGAGTGCATCGGCCACGGCGTTGGCGATCGCCGCGGGTGCGCCGATGGTGCCGCCTTCGCCCATGCCGCGAAACCCGCCGACGTTGGCGGGGTATTCCGACTGGACGTGGATGGTCTCGATCGCAGGGACTTCGGGTGCCGCCGGTATCACGTAGTCGACCAGGCTCGCGGTCAGCAGCTGGCCCTCCGCGTCATAGATGATTTCCTCGAACAGCGCCGCGCCGATGCCCTGTGCGACGGCGCCGTGGACCTGGCCGTCGACGATCATCGGGTTGATCACCCGGCCACAGTCTTCGGCAACCACGTAGCGCTGCACCTTGACCGCGTAAGTCTTCGGGTCGATCTCCACCTGCACCAGATGCGTGGAACTGGTGGTGGTGCCGAAAAACGGGTCGTAGGTCGTGGTGTCGGCGAGGTCTTCGCGGATCTCTTTCGGCAGGCGTCCCATTTCCGAATACACGGCGCGCGCGATCTCGCGAAACGTCAGCGTCCGGTCGGTGCCGGCCACCCGGGCGATGCCGTTGGAAATTTCGATGTCCGATTCCGCGGCTTCCATCAGGTGACCGGCGATGCGCGCGAGCTTCTCCTTCACCGCGCGCGAGGCGAGCGTCGCGGCGCCGCCCGCGAGCACCGTGCTGCGGCTCGCGTAGGTGCCGGTGCCGTGCGCGACCGCCGCGCTGTCGCCGTGGATGATGCGGATGTCCTCGATCCTCGCGCCTAGTTCGTCCGCGATCACCTGCGCGAGCGTGGTTTCCAGGCCCTGGCCGTGCGAGGCGACGCCGAAGGTGGCGGTGACCGCGCCGGTGGAGTCGATCTTCACGGTGGTGGTTTCGGTGCCGGTGTTGATCGGCATGCCCGGTGAAGCCGAAATCCGCGAACCGATCCCCGTGAGCTCGGCGTACGAGGCGAGGCCAATGCCAACCCAGCGGCCCTCGGCGCGGGCCGTTGCCTGCGCCGCGCGCATCGCTGCATAGTCGCCGACCCGGCACGCCGCTTCCAGGCACTCGATGAAACCGGAGCGGTCCCAGACAATCCCGGTGGCGGTCTTGTAGGGAAACTCGGTGGGCTGCACCAGGTTGCGCGCGCGCAAGTCTTTCGGGTCCACGCCCATCTGGTGCGCGGCCATGTCCACCAGGCGTTCCATGACGAACGTGGATATCGGCCGGCCGACGCCGCGATACGGCCCCGTCGGCGACTTGCAGGTCGCCACAGCCCGCACCCGGCCATGGTAGGCCGGCACTTTGTAGGGTCCGGGCATGAAACTGATCACCTGCACCGGCTCCAGCCCGGCCGTCCAGGGATAGATCGAGTACGCGCCGGTGTCACCGATCACGTCGGTCGACAAGGCGAGGATCCTGCCCTCGGCGTCGAGGCCGAGTTCCGCATCGACACGTTCGTCAAACCCTTGGCTGGTAGAGGCGAGGTCTTCGAGCCGGTCGCTCGTCCATTTCACCGGCCGGCCCAACTGGCGCGCCAGCATGCACACGACCATTTCTTCCGGGTACAGCGAGGCCTTGCCGCCGAACCCTCCGCCCACATCCGGGGCGACCACACGGATGCCGTTGCCGGTCAGGCCGAGGATCTCGACCAGCGCATCGCGGATGATCCCCGGCACCTGAGTGGACGAATGCAACGTCAGCAGGCGCTGGCCGGCGTCGTAATCGGCGAGGTAGGCGCGGTTCTCGATGGCCAGCGGGCTCTTGCGCCGCATGCGGAAGCGCGCTTTCACGCGCACTGCAGCGGCCTGCATCGCGGTCTCCGCTTCGCCGCGCTTGAATTCGCGTTGCACGATGATGTTGGTGCCGGCTTCCTCGTGCAGCAGCGGCGCGCCTTCACGCAACGCTTGTTCGGCATCGTTGATGCCGGGAAGCGCCTCGAATTCGATGTTGACGAGGTCAAGGGCATCCTCCGCGATGTAGCGGTCTTCCGCCACCACGGCGACCACGGGCTCGCCGACATAGCGCACCTTATCCTTCGCCAACGGGTAGATCGGCGTGGCGTAGTAGCCGCGCATCTTCGAGACAGGGATCGCCGGGTGCGCGAGGCCTTCCAGGTCTTCCAGCCGGTACACACCGATCACGCCGGGCAGGGCGCGGGCCGCGTCGAGATCCATGCCGACGATCCGCGCGTGCGCCTGGTCGCTGCGGCGGAACGCGACATGCAGCATTCCCGCCACCTGCCGATCATCGACGTAGGCGCCCTTGCCCGCCAGCAGGCGCGGGTCTTCCAGGCGCTTGACGCGCGCGCCGATCTGCTTGGGGCGCAGGCTGGCTTCGGCCGCAGTCATGGACTCAGGAATGGACTCAGTCATGGGTTTCAAGCATGGGTCTCAGTCATAGTATTCGGCGCCCTTCCTGAGCGTGTTCCACTGCGCCTCGTCGTGGCCGAAGATCACGGTCGCGCCGCCGGCTTCGATGCGACGGATCTCGGCGAGCGACTGCAGCGCCGCCTCGCCGTTCCAGTTGTTGCGCGGGTTGAGCTCGCGCTCGAGGACCACGCGCAACGCAACGGTGTCCGAGGCGAGCAGGTGGCGCCCCGAGCGTTCCAGGTTGACCAGCGCCCCACTGATGCCCGGTGTATGTCCGGGCAGCGGCACAAGCACGATGCGCTCGTCGTTGAACAGGTCACGCTGGCGATCGAAAGTGTCGAACGTGTTCGGATGCTTCCAGTCGGCAGTCAGGAATCCGGCCGCCTCCGCGTTCGGCGCACTGGCGGCCTCGAGTTCTTTGGCGTGGCAGACGATCGTCGCTTTCTTGAAGAATTCGTTGCAGCCGCAGTGGTCGAAATGAAAGTGCGAGTTGACCACCACATCGATGTCCTCGGGCCTGATGCCCAGGCCCGCCAGGCCCGTGAGCAGGTGGTCGTCCGGTTTGGATACCACCTTGATCGAGCGCGAGATCGCGCCCAGGCGCGTCGAGCCCTCCTCTGCGGTCGATGGATGACAGCCGGTGTCGAACAGCACGTTGCCTTGCGGATGACGGAGCAGGAAACACATTACCGGCAGCTCGAACAGTTCGTCGCCGGCGGCTTCGGGCACATAGATTTTCTTTTTCAGCCGCACCCGTCCGCCGGACAACACATGCATCTTCATTTCGCCTGCTCCCCGCGTTGTGCGACGGCTTCGCGCAAGGCGCGCACGATATGGTCATACCCTGTGCAGCGGCACAGGTTGCCGGACAATCCCTCACGGATCTCCGCGTCGCTGGCAAGCGGATACTTTTTCAGCAGGTCGACCGAAGTCATCAGCATTCCCGGAGTGCAGAATCCGCATTGCAGCGCGTGATGGGTGCGGAAAGCTTCCTGCAGCGGGCCCAGCCGATCCACGGTTCCGAGGCTCTCGACGGTCGTGACCTCCATGCCATCGGCCTGCACCGCGAACATCAGGCAGGCGCGCGCGCTGTCGCCGTTCACCAGCACCGTGCAGGCGCCGCACACCCCGTGCTCGCAGCCGACATGCGTGCCGGTGAGACCGAGCGTATGGCGCAGGAAATCCGACAGCAGGAGGCGCGGCTCCACGGACTTGCGATGTGTCACGCCATTGACCTTGACCGAGATATCCATGTGTTCATCGCTCATGCCGTGTCTCCGGTGGATCGCCGCCACGCGGCCGTGCAGGTGCGGCGCAACAGCGTGTCGAGCAGGTGGTGGCGAAGTTCCGCCGACGCTTGCAGGTCGACGTTGGGTTCGATCAATGCACGCGTCGCGGCCACGGCCGCATCGAGGGCTGGCGCATCGCAGGCACTGCCACGCAGTGCGGCTTCCGCGCCCGGTACCCGGATCGGGCCATCGGCCCCGCCAGCAACTGCAACGCGCGCGCGTGTGACGCGACCACCCGACGTTTCGATCAGCACGCCGCAAGCGACGAGCGCAAAGTCACCCGAGCGCCGCGCATACTCTTCAAACCCCCAGCCGGTGCCGGGCGCCAGCGCGGGGTACTCGACCCCCGTCAGCAGTTCCTCCGGTTCCAGCGTCGTGGAAAGCGCGCCCGCGATGAACTCGCCCGCCCCGATGGTTCGGCTGCCTTTGGCCGAGCGCACCGTCAACTTCGCGTCGAGCAGCACGGCCATCAGCAGGTGCTCGGCCGCGGGGTCGGCGTGAGAGAGGCTCCCGCCGAGCGTGCCGCGGTTGCGGATCGCCAGGTGCCCGATATGCTCCACCGCCGCGGTGAGCACGGGGAACCGTTGTTTGATGAGAACAGAGGTCTCGATCTTGTGGTGCCGGGTCAGCGCGCCGATCCGCAATCCGCCCCCGGCGGTTTCCTCGAGCGTGTCGAGTTCGCGCAGGCGGTTGATGTCCACCAGCAGGGCCGGGCGCAACAGGCGGAAATTCAGCATCGGCACCAGGCTCTGCCCGCCCGCGATGACCTTGGCCTCCGCTTCCTGCAATGCATCGAGCGCGTCTTCGATGCGCGTCGCGGCGAGGTAGCGGAACTTGGGGGGTTTCATTGCGTCCTACGGAGGCGTGGGTTCGAACCAGGCGGCGCAGCGGCAATGCGCGCCGCGCGACCAGATCCTGCGCACGAAGTTAGTGGCCGCCATCGTGAAAGTCAACGAGTTTTCTCTCTACGAAATTGAACCACGCGAGGCGGGGATTCAAATAAACTGAAGCAGGCTGGGTTTGTGAACGCGGGTTTGTGGACGGCGGGGGAGTGCGGATCGATGTCGGGGCATGGCGCGCATCATCATCATCACCATCATCACCGTCATCACGATGCGGCAGCGGGCAACGAACGCACGCTATGGTTCGCGCTCGCGCTGACCGGTGGGTTCATGCTGGTGGAGGCGATCGCCGGCTGGCTGACCGGCAGCCTGGCGTTGGTATCGGATGCAGCCCACATGTTCACCGACAGCGCCGCGCTCGCGGTGTCGCTCGCCGCGGTGCGCCTCGGGCGCCTGCCCGCAGACGCGAAGCGCACCTTCGGCTATCAGCGGTTCGAAATCCTCGCCGCGGCGTTCAATGCCTCGCTGCTGTTCCTCGTCGCCCTCTACATCCTTTACGAGGCCTGGCACCGGTTCAGCGAGCCGCAGCCGATCCACACGACCGGCATGCTGGTGGTCGCGGTGCTGGGCCTCGTGGTCAACCTCGTCGCGGCGCGACTGCTGCACGCAGGCAGCCAGTCCAACCTCAACATGCGCGGCGCCTACCTTGAAGTGCTGGCTGATCTCGTCGGCTCGGCCGGCGTGATCGTCGCGGCACTGGTGATCCTGTACACGGGCCAGACCTGGGTCGATCCGCTGGTGGCCGTGGCGATCGGCCTGTGGGTGGTGCCGCGCACCTGGTTGCTGTTTCGCGCGAGCGTAAACATCCTGCTCGAAGGCGTGCCCGAGGGCGTGGACATCGGCCGGGTGCGCGCGGCCATCCTTGCGGTTACCGGCGTGTGCGGCGTGCACGACCTGCACGTCTGGGCCGTGGCAAGCCGCGAGACCAGCCTGTCGGCGCATGTCGTGATCGATGCAGCGACCACCGCCGAGCGCGCGCTCGGCGATGTGGCGCGCGTGCTCGGCGAGCGCTTTCACATCCACCACAGCACGATCCAGGTGGAGTCAGGCGCCTGCCCGGCAGCGCAGGGGGCGGGCGGCGCCCTGCACGCCTGAACGTCCCCGGGGCGTGGAGCCTGCCGGTAACAAACTGTTACACAGTCAGGCAAACGCTTACGCAACTTGTGCGTTGTCGGGACCCTCCAACGCAGTACCGCAGTGCTTCTGCATCTACGTTGGGGAATCGCAAAATGGCACGTAAATCCGTAGTATTCAATTTCGTCGTTGCCGGGGTCGCTGCGGCAGTCACCGCGGCCGTCGGCCAGTTCGGCCTGCCCCAGATTCCTGCGGCACATGCGTTTTCCGCCGTCCCCGCTGCCGTGACGGCCCCGGCGACGCCACCGGCCGCCGCGCCGCGCGGCTTCGCTTCGCGGGTCCTGCCCGATATCGCAACCCTGGTTGAACAGAACGGCCCGGCCGTGGTGAACATCAAGGTCAGCCAGATGGTGAAGGCCTCGGCTGAACTGCCAGATGAACTCAAGAATTCTCCGTTCGGCGAGTTCTTCCGCCGCTTTGCGCCGCAGGGGCCACAGGGTTCCGCGCCGATGCGTGGCGAAGGCTCCGGTTTCATCATCAGTTCGGACGGCATCGTGCTGACCAACGCGCACGTCGTTGCCGACGCATCCAATGTCACGGTGCGGCTGACCGACGGCCGCGAGTTCGAAGCCAAGGTTGTCGGCGTCGACAAGAAGACCGACATGGCGGTCCTGCGCATCGATGCGAAGAACCTGCCGACGGTAAGGATCGGCGACCCCTCGGCGACGCGGGTCGGTGAATGGGTAGTCGCGATCGGCTCCCCGTACGGTTTCGAGAACTCCGTGACGGCCGGCATCGTGAGCGCGAAATCGCGCGCGCTGCCTGACGAAAACTACGTGCCCTTCATCCAGACCGACGCGGCGGTGAACCCCGGCAACTCGGGCGGCCCGTTGTTCAATCTTGCGGGCGAGGTCATCGGCATCAATTCGCAGATCTACAGCCGCACCGGCGGCTACCAGGGCCTGTCGTTCGCGATCCCGATTGACGTGGCGATGAAAGTCCAAAGCCAACTGGTCGCCACCGGGCGTGTCAGCCGCGCAAAACTCGGCGTATCGGTGCAGGGTGTCGACAAGGCGATCGCCGATTCCTTCGGCCTCGACAAGCCGGAGGGCGCGCTCGTCAGCACCGTCGAGAAAGACGCTGCGGCCGCGAAAGCAGGCATCGAGCCGGGCGACGTGATCCTGAAGTTCAACGGCCATGCCGTCACCCAGTCGCGCGACCTGCCGCTGCTTGTCGGCGCGGCGACGCCCGGCACGAAGGCGGATGTCGAGGTATGGCGCAAGGGCAAGCGCGTCAGCCTGAGCGTCAAGCTGGGCGAGCTTTCCGAGCCTACGGTCGCCAGCGCCGCGGGCGCCAAGGCCGATGGCGGAAAGCTCGGGCTGGCGGTGCGACCGCTGACCGCGGACGAGAAGCGCCAGGCTGAAGTTTCGGGCGGCCTGGTGGTGGAAGGCGTCAACGGCCCGGCGGAGCGCGCCGGCCTGCAACCGGGCGACCTGATCCTGTCGTTGAACGGCAAGCCCGTGAATACCCCGGAGGATCTGCGCAGCCTGGTTGGCAAGGGCGGCAAGGCCGTGGCCCTGCTGGTGCAGCGCGAAGGCGGACGCCGCTTCATCGCCGTGCCGCTGGGCTAGGCCGGCCCGCGAGGTCGACAGCACTTCCTGACATTTTCTCGCCACCCTCCCCGTCCAGCCTGGCTGGGCGGGGAACTTCCTGACATCAGGCCACGGCGTACTTCTTCACAAACTCTTCGTCCACCGTCACGCCCAGCCCCGGGCGATCCGGTATCTCCAGCATGCCGTCGCTGACCGGGAAGCCCTCCTTCGAGAGTTCCTGCAGCAGTGGATTCGCACCGAACGAATATTCAAGGATGAATCCGCACGAGGTGGCCGCGGTCACGTGCATCCCCGCCGCGAAGGCGAGCGCGCCGGTCCACAGGTGCGGCGCGAGACGCAGGTTGTAGGCCGATGCGATCGCCGCAATCTTCATCGCCTCGCTGATTCCGCCGCAGATCGCGAGGTCGGGCTGGAAGATGTCGGCCGCACCGAGTTCGGCGAGTTCCCTGAAATCGAAGCGGTTGAATTCGGACTCGCCGGCGGAGATCGGAACCGACGAGGAGCGGCGCACTTCGGCGTAGCCGCGCTTGTCATCGGCCGTGACCGGCTCCTCGAACCACATGAGGTCGAGGTCCTCCACCTTGCGGCAGAACTGCTTGGCTTCGGCCACGCTCCAGGTGCCGTGCGCATCGCAGGCCAGGCCCACGTTGGGGCCGAGCGCCTCACGCGCGGCTTTTACGCGCGCCACCGAGTTCGCAACGCTGCCGTCGATCACGCCGACGCGCATCTTGACCGCGCGCACCCCGCCTTTCTTCACATAGCCGAGCAGTTGTTCGCCGATGCCCATCACATCGGCCCAGCCGCCGGAGGCATAGACCGGCATGCGTTCCGCCTTGCGCCCGCCGAGCAGCCGCCATACCGGCGCATTGAGCGATTTTCCGAGGATGTCCCAGAGCGCGAGGTCGATGCCGCTCATCGCGCAGATCGACACCCCGCGCCGCCCGAGCGCCGGAAATACGCGGCCATGCTCAAGCGCGTAGTGGCCGCGCACGCCGTTGTACATCAGTTCGTTCAGCCGCACGATGTCGCGCGGATCTTCGCCGATCAGGTCGGGCCCGTACTTCTGATTGATCGCATGCGTCACGCTGCGGTTGTTACCCGCGCTGCCGACCTCCTCCTTGGATTCTCCCCAGCCGACGATGCCGCACTCGGTTTCGATCCTCACCAGGGTCGAATCGAACGAGGCGATCCGGCCGAAATCCGAGACGTGCTGCTGCTTCTCGGGGATGGGAACGTGCAGCCAGGTGGCCTGGACAGTTTTTATCTTCATCTCGCTTCCTCGAAAATTATTCGCCCAGCGCGCGGTCGACAATCGCCTGCGCCTCACTGGCAATCTGGCGCAAGTGATCTTCCCCGCGAAAACTTTCCGCGTAGATCTTGTAGATGTCCTCGGTCCCCGAGGGGCGCGCGGCAAACCAGCCGTTCTGCGTGACCACCTTGAGTCCGCCGATCGGCGCGTCGTTGGCCGGCGCGCGGCTGAGGATGGCGAGGATCTTCTCGCCCGCCAGGTCGGTGGCGGTGATCTCGCTCGCGGAAAGCGTCGACAGGCGCCTCTTCTGCGCCGGCGTGGCCGGGGCATCGATGCGGTCGTAGGCAGGCGCGCCGAATTCCTGTGTCAGCCCAAGGTACGCTTCACCCGGATCGCGCCCGGTGCGCGCGGTCATCTCGGCGGCGAGCAGCGCCGGGATGATGCCGTCCTTGTCGGTGGTCCAGACACTACCGTCGCGGCGCAGGAACGAAGCCCCCGCGCTTTCCTCGCCGCCGAAGCCGAGCGACCCGTCGGCGAGGCCCTCGACGAACCATTTGAAGCCGACCGGGACTTCGCGCAAGTTGCGTCCTAACCGCGCCGCCACCCGGTCGATCATCCCGCTGCTGACGAGGGTTTTGCCCACGGCGGCGTCCGCCCGCCAGCCGGGGCGGTGGCGGAACAGGTAGTCGATGGCCACTGAAAGGTAGTGGTTGGGCGGCATCAGCCCGACGCTCGGCGCGACGATCCCGTGCCGGTCGTGGTCCGGGTCGCAGGCAAACGCCACATCGAAGCGATCCTTCAAGCCGATCAGCCCGCGCATCGCATACGCAGAGGACGGGTCCATGCGGATCCGCCCGTCCCAGTCGAGCGGCATGAAGCGGAAGGTCGGGTCGACTTCCGTGTTCACGACGCTGAGGTCCAGGCCGTACCGCCCGGCGATGGCGGGCCAGTAATGGACGCCGGCTCCGCCGAGCGGATCGACGCCCAGCTTCAGTCCGCTTGAGCGCAGCACATCCATGTCGATCACGCTTGCGAGATCATCAACATAGGGGCCGAGGAAATCGTGCCGGTGGGTCGTCGTGGCACCCATGGCTTTCGCATGGCTGATGCGTTTCACGCCCTTGAGGCCGCTCTCCAGGTACTGGTTCGCGCGCGCCTCGATCCAGCCGGTGACCGCGGTATCGGCCGGTCCGCCGTTGGGCGGGTTGTACTTGAAACCGCCGCTCTCGGGAGGATTGTGCGAGGGCGTGATGATGATGCCGTCGGCGTGGGCGTCGCCGGATCCGCGACCGCGGTTGTAAAGGAGGATCGCGTGGGACAGCGCGGGCGTCGGCGTGTACTCGTCGTGCGCCGCGATCATGGTCTCGATGGCGTTGGCCGCGAGCACCTCGAGCGCGCTGCAAGACGCCGGTTCGGAGAGCGCGTGGGTGTCGATGCCAAGGAACAGCGGCCCGCTGATCCCTGCGTGCCGCCGATAGTCGCAGACGGCCTGGCTGACGGCGAGGACGTGGGCCTCGTTGAATGTCCGCTGCAGTGAAGACCCGCGGTGTCCTGACGTTCCGAATGCGACCCGCTGTCCAGGCACAGAAGCGTCAGGAGACGCTGTGTAGTACGCGGTGACCAGGCGCGGCAGGTTGACCAGCGCCGAGGGGTCTGCGGGCTTGCCCGCCAGGGGACTGATGGCCAACTCCGGCTGCCGCCTGCGCCAGCCCTAGGAGGCGACGCTTCTCACGATATAGCCGCCGGACTTCTCGTCGCGTTCCAGCACGAGGAGATTTCTCGCCGCCGCCTCTTCAAGCAGCTGGTTGAACGAGCGAAAACCGTAATAGCTCTCGGAGAATCCCGGGTTGCGACGCTTCAGCGCCTGCTTGACCATCGACCCCCAGATCTTGTCCTCGGTGTCGCGTTCGGCCGACAGGGCTTCGGTCGTGGCGATCATCAGGTCGAAGGCTTCCTGCTTCTTGTCCTTCTCCTCGGCCGGGGCGGCCGGGGCCGCAGCCGTCGCCTTGGCGGGTGCCGACTTACCGCGCGCGGCCTTGCGCACCGGGCGCGCAGCCTTGCCCTTCTGCTCGCGCACCAGGTCGTCGTAGAAGATGAACTCGTCGCAGTTGGCGATCAGGAGGTTGGAGGTCGAGTTCTTCACGCCGACCGCGATCACGGTCTTGTTGTTCTCGCGCAGCTTCGAGACCAGCGGGGAAAAGTCCGAGTCGCCGCTGATGATTACAAACGTGTCGACGTGCGACTTGGTGTAGCAGAGGTCCAGCGCGTCGACGACCATGCGGATGTCGGCCGAGTTCTTGCCGGACATGCGCAGATGCGGGATTTCGATGAGTTCGAACGAGGCCTCGTGCATCCCGGCCTTGAACTCCTTGTAGCGTTCCCAGTCGCAATACGCCTTCTTGACGACGATGCTGCCTTTGAGAAGGAGGCGTTCGAGCACAAGGCCGATGTCGAACTTGTCGTACTTGGCTTCGCGCACGCCGAGTGCCACGTTCTCGAAGTCGCAGAACAGGGCCAGGTTGCTGGTGTCGTTTAGTGTGGTCATATACTGGAAGTATAGCCCCGCAGGCCCTGCAGACCCCGCGAACCGGAATCTACGCGAATGCCATCCCGACCCCTGGACGCAGTGATCATCGGCGCGGGCCACAACGGCCTGGCCTGCGCCTGCTATCTCGCGCGCGCGGGCCTGCGGGTGCGCGTACTCGAGCGCCGCCCGGTCGTCGGCGGCGCAGCCGTGACCGAGGAGTTCCATCCGGGTTTCCGGAACTCGGTCGCGGCGTACACCGTGAGCCTGCTGAACCCGAAGGTGATCCGCGACCTGCGCCTCGCCGAACACGGCCTCAGGATCGTCGAGCGGCCGTTGTCGAACTTCCTGCCGCTCGATGAACGCAGCTACCTCAAGGTCGGCGGGGGACTTGAAGCAACGCAGGCGGAACTCGCGAAGTTCTCGAAGCGCGACGCCGCGCAGCTGCCGAAGTACTGGGCGATGCTCGAACGGGTTGCCAACGTGCTGCGCGAACTCGTGCTCGAGTGCCCGCCGAACGTGGGCGGCGGGGCGCTGGACTTGTTGCGCGCGGTCAAGGCCGGGCGCCTTGCAAAGAAGCTCGACATGGAATCGCGCCGCGACCTGCTGAACCTGTTTGCGCAGAGCGCGGCGGAGATGCTGGAAGGCTGGTTCGAGGGTGAGGCCATCAAGGCCGCGTTCGGCTTCGACGCCGTGGTCGGGAATTTTGCGAGCCCGTTCCATCCGGGCACGGCCTACGTGCTGCTGCACCATTGCTTTGGCGAGGTGAACGGAAAGAAGGGCGCCTGGGGCCACGCGGTCGGCGGCATGGGCGCGATCACCCAGGCGATGGCCTCCGAGGCGCGGCGCCTGGGTGTGCAGATCGACTGCGATGCGGCCGTTTCGCGTGTGGACGTGCGCTCGGGTCGCGCGACTTGTGTCGTCCTGGCCGATGGCACCGAGATCCACGCCAACAGCGTGATCGCGAACGTCAATCCGAAGCTGCTCTACCTCGACCTGGTCGAAGCGAGCGCGCTGCCCGCCGAATTCCTTGCCCGCATGCGGCGCTGGAAATGCGGCTCGGCGACTTTCCGGATGAACGTCGCGCTGTCGGAACTGCCGCGTTTCACCTGCCTGCCCGAAGCCGGGCCGCACCATGGCTCGGGCATCATCATGGCGCCCACGTTGGACTACATGGACCGGGCGTACCTCGAAGCCAAAGCGTCAGGCATATCGTCCGCGCCGGTGGTCGAAATGCTGATCCCGAGCACGCTGGACGACTCGCTCGCGCCTGCGGGAAAACACGTCGCGAGCCTGTTCTGCCAGCATTTCGCGCCGGATGTGGACTGGGCGACGCGCAAGGAAGAGGCGGTCGGGCGGATCTTCGATGTGGTCGAACGGCATGCGCCGGGTTTCAAGGCGAGCGTGATCGCCCATACGGCGTTGTCGCCGGCCGACCTCGAGGAAAAATTCGGCCTCGTCGGCGGAGACATCTTCCACGGCGCCTTGTCGCTCGACCAGCTCTACTCGGCGCGCCCGATGCTCGGCTATGCCGACTATCGCGGGCCTGTGAAAGGCCTCTATATGTGCGGCTCCGGCACCCACCCGGGTGGCGGGGTAACTGGCGCCCCCGGCCACAATT
>JBBQVP010000029.1:0-31523 GCA_038211455.1 Burkholderiales bacterium | reverse complement strand
CGCGCCCAGGGCGCCGGCGACCCCGGTATAGAGCGCGGACACGCCGAACGTGAGCGACTTGAAGATCGCATTATTGACGCCCATGGCTTCGGCGGCCACATGCTGGTCGCGGATCGCCATCAGCGCCCGCCCGATGCGGCCCCGGAGCAGATTCCAGGCGAAGAAGAACATCAGGACCATGACGGCGAGCGTGAAGTAGTACAACCATTGATCCGGAGTGATCGGCAGGCCGAACGGCGGGTCCGGCTTGTTGATCACGATGCCCTGCACCCCGCCCGTCCAGTACTCGAGGTGGTGGTACTTGAGCAAGGGCGGCAGCGACACGCCCAGCGCAAACGTGGCCAGCGCAAGATAAAGGCCCTCCAGGCGCAGCGCGGGCAGGCCGAACAGGAACCCCACGATCAGGCAGACCACGCCGGCGATCGGCAGGGTCGCCCAATAGGGAAAGCCATACTTGTCCATCAGGATCGCGGCGGTGTACGCGCCGATCGCGTAGAACGCGCCGTGACCCAGGGAGATCTGGCCGTTGTACCCGGTCAGCAGGTTCAGGCCCAGCAGGGCGATGGAGTAGACCAGGACCAGCGTGAACTGGAAGGTACGATAGTTACTCACCACAAACGGCAGCGCGCAGGCGAGCGCCAGCGCCACCAGGATGACGATCAGGGTGCGCTTGTTCATACGCGGCTCACATGGACTTTGCCGAAGAAGCCCGAAGGCTTGACTGTCAGCACGCCGATGATCAGCACCAGCGCCACCGCGAGTTTCAATTCATTGCCGATCACGAACGCGCCGAGCAGGTTTTCCAGCACGCCGACGAGGAACCCGCCGAATACCGCGCCGCCCGGGTTGTCGACGCCGCCCACCAATGCGGCGGCAAACGCGTACAGCAGGATGCCCGCCATCATGTTGGGGTCAAGAAACACGATAGGCGCAACCATCATGCCGGCGACCGAGCCGATCGCTGCGGCAAGCCCCCATCCCAGCGCCAGCATCCAGCCCACACGGATGCCGACCAGCTTGGCGGAAACCGGGTTCTGCGCTGCGGCGCGCATCGCGAGCCCGAGCGAAGTGAAGCGGAAGAATGAGAACAGAAGCAGGAGCACGACCAGCGTGATCCCGATCGCGCCGATCTGGTGTGAGGAAACAAAGCGATTGCCGAACAGCGGCGCTTCCGGGAAGGGGCTGGGGAAGGTCTTGATCGTGTAGGTGTAGATCCAGCCGGTGACGCTGTTGAAGATGACGAGCAGACCGATGAACACAACCACCACCGAAAGAACGGGGGCGTTCTCGACCGGACGGATGATCACGCGCTCGATGACCACGCCGAGCACGAATGACAGGATGACTGTGAGGAAAAACGCGGTCCAGTAGCCAAAGCCCGCGTTGATCATGCTCCACGCCATATACGTGCTGAACATGGCCATCTCGCCCTGCGCAAAATTGAGGTGGTGTGTCGCCTGGTAGATCATGACCAGGGCCAGCGCCACGCTGGCGTAGATACCGCCTGTCGCTAGGCCGGCGAAAAATTGCTGGAGAAAAGCGTCCACGAAGTTTTCCTCTTGGTTCCCTGGCCTAGTAGCCGAGGTACGAGCGGCGCACCGCCTCGTCCTTCTTGATTTCGTCCGAGGAGCCTGAAAGGACGACCCGGCCCGTCTCGATGACGTAAGCGCGATCCGCGAGGTCCAGCGCCATCGCCGCGTTCTGCTCTACGAGCAGGATGCTGACCTTTTCCGCTTCGTTGATGGAACGCATGATCCCGAAGATCTCCTTCACGATGAGTGGCGCCAGCCCGAACGAGGGCTCGTCCAGGAGAAGGAGCCGTGGCTTGAGCATCAGGGCGCGCGACACGGCGAGCATCTGCTGCTCGCCGCCCGAAAGCGTGCCGGCCTGCTGGTGGCGGCGCTCCTTGAGGCGCGGGAAGAGTCCGTAAATCCGCTCGAAATCAGCTTCCACCGATCGCCTGTCCTTGCGCACGTACGCTCCAACGCGCAGGTTCTCCTCGGTGGTCAGGTGTCCGAAGGTGCCGCGCCCATCGGGTACGTGCGCGATCCCGAGCCGGACGATGTCCTCGGTCGCCTTCTTTTCAATCTGCGCGCCGCCGAAGCGGACCGAACCCCGGGTATCGACCATGCCGCAGAGCGCCCTCAGCGTTGTGGTCTTGCCGGCCCCGTTGGCGCCAAGCAGGGCGGTGATGGACCCTTCCTCAAGGCTGAAATCGATACCGTGAAGCACCCGCGTCAGGCCGTACGCGGCGTGCAGGCCGGTGACTTCAAGCAGGGCGGCCATCAGTGTGCGTCCCCGAGATAGGCCTGGATCACTTCCGGATGGCGCTGCACCTCGGCAGGGGTTCCGTCGGCGATCTTGCGGCCAAAGTTGAGCGCCACGACCTTGTCGGAAACGTTCATTACCAGGCTCATATGGTGCTCCACCAGCAGCACGGTGACGTGCTGGCGGTCGCGGATGTGGCGAATCAGGTCTCCCAGCGCGCCGACTTCTTCGTGGTTGAGTCCGCTGGCCGGTTCGTCAAGGAGCAGAAGCTTCGGCTCTGCTGCGAGCGCGCGCGCGAGTTCCACCCGCTTCTGCGTGCCGAACGGCAGGTCGGAAACACGCATGTCGGCTACCGCGTCGAGATCGAGAAAATTGATGAGTTCGCGCGCCTTTGCCGTGGACGCTTTTTCCTCGCTAAAAACGCCTGGAAAGCGCAGCGCATTCGCGAGAAATCCGCTGGAGGTGCGGCAATGACGGCCGAGCTTGACGTTGTCCAGCACCGACATCGTACGGAACAGCGCAAGGTTCTGGAACGTGCGTCCGATGCCCAGGCCCGCGATTCCATGGACCGGCACTTCAAGCAGTGGCCGGCCATCGAAGGTGATCCGGCCACTGTCGCAGTTGTACAGGCGCGACAGGCAGTTGAACAGCGTGGTCTTGCCCGCTCCGTTCGGCCCGATCAGCCCGACGATCTGGCCGTTGGGCACATCGAACGAAACACCGTCCAATGCAATGATTCCGCCGAATCGCACCGAGACGCTCTCCACCTCGAGAAGGCGGCCCGCGCTTGTGCCTGGCGCGCTGCCTGCGATGGTCGCTTCTGTCTGCTGCATCCCTCCTCCTGAGGCTTGACGCCCCGTCTTGTGCAAGGGTCGCATGCGGCGGATTGTAGCCGACTAATTTGCCCGTGTTGGCAAAGAAGAATGGCGCACTGCATCATCGACGTAGAAGGTGCGCCCGGATTTTTCGCTCGGCTACACTGCGCATGTGCCTCACGCCGGCTGGCGTCATGGGAGTTTTACAACCTGAACTTCACAAGGAATATCTGGGGTGAATGACTTCATCTACACCGGACTGCCGATGCGCGTCGTATTCGGCGCGGGGAGCATCGTGCGGCTCGCTGAAGAGGTCGACCGCCTCGGCGCGAAGCGCGCGCTGCTGCTGTCCACACCGGGGCGGGGCGCTACTGTCCGCGCGGTTGCCGACCGCCTTGGCGACAAGCTCGCCGGTGTTTACGACCGTGCCGTTATGCATGTGCCGGTCGAAGTGGCCGAGGACGCCAGGATGCGCTGTATGGCGCCTGGCTGGCCGGCGTGTCGTTTGCGACCGTCGGCATGGGCCTGCACCACAAGCTCTGCCATGTGCTTGGCGGAACCTTCAACCTGCCGCACGCAGAAACCCACAGCATCGTGCTGCCCCACGCCGCACGCTACAACCGGGACGCGGCGCCGGAGGCAATGGCGCGGGTGGCGCGCGCGCTGGGCGCCAGCGATGCGCCGCAGGGGCTCTACGATCTGGAGAAAAAGCTCGGCCTGAAAATGCGTCTCTCAGACATCGGCATGCCGGCGGACGGGTTGGAGCGCGCGGCGCGGATTGCGACTGCGAGTCCGTATCCGAATCCGCGGGAGATCGCTTATGAAGGCGTATTATCTTTGCTGGCGGATGCATTCGAAGGACGGCGACCGGCCGACTGAAGCATCGCGCAGCACCGACAAGAGAGCAAATGAAGTTCTATATCGTCGACGACGACCCGGACATACTCGCGCTGCTAAGGCGCGTGCTGGAAGGGGCCGGTCATAGCGTGGTCTCGAGCGGGTCGAGCCAGCAGGCCCTGAAGGAAATTCCCGGCGAACGGCCGGACTGCGTCATCACCGACCTGATGATGCCCGTAATGGACGGGTTCGAATTGTGCCGCGAACTGCGCCGGCGCCCCGACCTCGCCGCAGTCAAGATCATCGTGTTGTCCGCCAAGTCCTACGATTTTGACCGTCGACGCGCGCGCGAACTGGGTGCCGACGGCTACATCGTCAAGCCGATCCGGCCTGAAACCCTTATGGCCTCGATCGACGAGTTCGTGTCCAACCAGATGGCGGTGACCTACTGGGGCGTGCATGGCACGCTCCCCGTGCCCGGGCCGGGAACGCTGCGGCGCGGCGGAAACACCTCGTGCATGAGCATCGACATTGGTGGGGAGCCGATGTACATCTTCGACTGCGGGTCCGGGATCAAGCAGCTGTCTGACCACATCATGAAGTCGGGGGTGCCGCGCATCTCGGCGCGGATCTTCATATCGCACACCCACTGGGACCACATCAACACGGTTCCGTTCTTTGCGCCGCTCTACATCCGCGGCAACCAGGTCGAGATCTACGGTCCCTACCAGGGCGACCTCACGATCGCGCGCGCGATCGCGGCACAGATGGAAGGGGTTTATTTCCCCGTGACGATCCGCGAATTCGGCGCGCACCTTGTGTTTCGCGACCTGCGCGAGGAAACCCTGGAGTTCGGCGCGGTGCGCATCGACACGCTGCTGCTCAAGCATCCCGGGTCCTGCCTGGGGTACAAGGTGACTTACCACGGGCGCTCGGTGTGCTACATCACCGACAACGAGCTCTACCTGCCGAGCGATCCGCGGCGCGACGAGCGCTACCTCGAACGGCTCGCGGATTTCGTGCGTGGTGCCGAAGTGCTGGTGACCGACACGACCTACCGCGATCACGAGTACCCATCGAAAGTCGACTGGGGCCACTCCTGCGTGAGCGAGGTTGCAGACCTTGCGGTGCGCGCTGAGGTCAAGCGCCTGCACCTGTTCCACCACGACCCGGACCAGTCGGACGACGACATCGACCTGAAGCTGGACGAAACGCGGGCCCACGTGGCGCGGCTCGGCGGCCGGGTCGAATGCGATGCGCCTGCGGAGAAGTTCAGGCTGGTTCTCTGATGCGGGATCCGGCGCGCGCTGCTGCGCGTCGGCCGCCGTGGACGGGGACCCGCTTGCGGGATCAGAGCCCGTTGCGCAGGCTCGGTAGGCCGATCCCCGAAGCGTCGAACCCGCCGTCGACCGCCAAAGCCTGGCCGTTGACGTAGCTTGCGGCGTCGCTGCAGAGAAACCATACGGCGGCGGCGATTTCTTCTTCCAGCCCGTAACGGTTGAGAGGGATCGCGTCATGGTAGTCGGCGCGGATATCGGCGGTGTGCACCAGCCTGGCCATCGCCGTGTCCACCGGCCCGGGCGCGACAAGATTGACGCGGATGCCCGCGTTGCCGAGTTCGGCCGCCTGCTGCCGCGTCAGGTGGGCGAGCGCCGCCTTGCTGGTGCCGTAGGCCACGCGCAAGGTGCTTGCACGCAGCCCCGAGATCGAGCCGATATTGACGATCGCGCCGCCGCCGGTCTTCAGCATTACCGGCGCGCAGGTCTGTGTGCAGATGAATGCACCGGTCAGGTTCACCGCCAGCACGCGCTCCCATTCCTCCAGTGTGGTCTCAAGCAGGGGCTTGAACACGGCGATACCCGCGTTGTTCACCAGTGCGTCGATCCGGCCGAAGCGCGCGGTGATTTCCTTCACCGCGGCGCGCACTTGCTGCTGATCCGAAACATCGCAGGTGATCGCCAGCGACTCCTCCCCGAGCAGTGAATCGGCCCGCGCGAGTTCGGCGGCATCGATATCGAGCAGCGCGACGCGATAGCCTTCTTCGAGAAACCGTTTCGCGATCGCAAGGCCAATGCCGCGTGCCGCTCCGGTGACGACGGCGACTTTGTGGTTGGGTGTCATGCCCCGGATTATTCCAGCTTATCCGTGCGCCCGTACGCCCGGCTGACGCGGATGAAGTACCCGATGATCAGCACGCTCCCTGTCAGCACCCCGGCGGTTGCAGCAGTCCAGAACCCCTGCGCGCCCATGGGGCCTGCGATGCCGGGCAGGTGGCCGAACGCGAGCAGGTAGCCGCCGCCCAGGCCCACGCCCCAGAGCGCGACGATGTTGCACAGCATCGGAACCACCGTGCGCTTGTAGCCCCGCAGCACGCTGACCGAGACCGCGGAAGCGGCATCGAACAGGTGATAGCGCGCGACGAATGCGAGCAGGGTCGCCGCAATGGCACGCACCTCGGCATCGCGGCTGTATAAGGCCGCAATCTGCTCGCGCGCAAGCCAGACGAGAGCGCCGACCAGGCAGGCAAACAGGAATCCGCTCGCGATGCCCATCACGCCGGTGAGCCTGGCGCGGCGCAGGTCGCCCGCACCGATCGCCTGGCCGACCAGGATCCCGGAGGCGCTCGCCATCGCCAGCGGCATCATGTAGATCAACGCGGTCAGGTTGGCGGCGATCTGGTGCCCACCCGTGTTGACCGTGCCCAGGCGGGCGATGAACAGCGCCATGAAGGTGAACGAAGTGACGTCGACAAGGAACGTAAAGCCGACCGGGAGGCCCAGCTTCAGCAGGCGGAGCTGCCCGTCAAGCTTGGGCCAGGACCAGCGCGCGAACACCTGGTAGGGCCGGTAAGCGGGATCGAGCCGGCAGATGGACCACCCCGTGAGCGCGGTGACCCAGGCGATCAGCGTGGTGGATACCGCGCAGCCCGGACCACCCATTGCGGGCATGCCAAGCGCGCCGTGCATGAACACCAGGTTGAGCGGGATCTTCAGCGCGAGGCCCAGCAGGTTGAGCCCCATGATGATCCTGGGCTTGGACACCGCGGTGCTGAACGAGTAGAACACGCGGAACATCAGCATGGCCGGCACGCCCAGTGCGATGGTGCGCAGGTACTGGCGGGTCTTTAGCTCCACTTCCGGGGCGACCTGTGCCAGGCGCAGGAAGGGATCCGGGAAGTAGATCAGCACAAAGGCCAGCAGCGTGAGGAAGCTGCCGAGCCACAGGCTTTGGCGCACCTCCTCGCCGATCTCCGCGAAGCGGCCCGCGCCCCAGAGCTGCGCCACCACCGGGGTCAGCGCGAGCAGCACCCCCATCAGCGTCACGAACACGCTGATGTAGATACTCGCGCCCACGCCGACCGAGGCAAGGTCCACGGCACCGAGGCGACCCGCCATGATCGTGTCGATGACCCCGTTGATCATCACGGCCAGCTGGGCGATCAGGACCGGCCAGCCGAGCTTGATGATGTCGCGGGCGATGGATTTATACATGCGGTTTCATGGGTGCGCGGAAAATCCGCGGTTTGTTCCGGCAAGGCGGGGCGCTGCAAGCCTGGACGTGCGTCTACTGGCCAGTCTGCGCTCCCATTCGGGTCATTGCGCCTTTCCTGCCTTTACCGCGGCCGCAATCTCCTTTTCCTGCAGCGAGCGCCACTGGATCTTTCCCGACGGCGTGCGCGGCAGCGCATCGATGAAGTCGATGCTGCGCGGTACCTTGTACGCCGCCATCCGCTCTCGCATCCACGCGATGATGTCCGCCGCCGTCGTTCCCGCCGCTTCGGGCCTGAGCACCACCACCGCCTTCACCGCCTCGCCCTTGCGCGCATCCGGTGTCGCGATGATGCAGCACTCGCGGATCGCGGGATGCCGGTACATCGCCGCTTCAACCTGCGCCGGCCAGACCTTCAGCCCGGCTGCGTTGATCATGCGCTTCAGGCGATCCGATATGAAGAAGTACCCGTCCTCGTCCATATGGCCGAGGTCGCCCGTGCGAAAGTAGGATTTGCCCCCGCCGGGTCCGTCGACCGTAATCCACGCAGCTTGCGTCTCCGCTTCCCTTTTCCAGTAGCCGGTGAGCAGTTGGGGGCCGCGCACCACAATCTCCCCGGATTCCCCCGGCGGGAGGACGATCCGGGTGTCGGGGTCGATGACAAACGACTCGGTATCGAACACCGGAATCCCCAGGCACTGGCGTTTCGGGCGTTGCGGCGGGTTCATGTGGGTTTGCGAAATCGTCTCCGTGAGCCCGTATCCCTCGATGAAATCCACGCCGCAGATGTCTTTCAGTTTCTGCGCGATCGCCTCGGGCATCGCCGCGCCACCGCCAAAAATGAACTTGAGGGACGACACATCGTGCCGCATCGCCTCCGGGTTGGAGAGCAGGTCTACCACCATCGTGGGAACGTTGTCCCAGTGGGTGCAGCGGTAGCGCTCGACGAGCGCGGCGGCGAGTGCCGGGTCCCAGCGCTGCTGGATGACGATGCTGCCGCCGGCCTGCACCGTGGCAAGCAGGCTGTGGACGAGTCCGGTCACGTGGAAGAACGGCGCGGTCGCCAGCGCCACAGTATCGACGGTGACTTTTTTCCACAGCACCGAGCCGACCACGTTGTGCAGTATGCCGGCGTGGGTGTGCATGCAGCCCTTGGGCAGCCCGGTGCTGCCCGAGGTGTAGGGCAGCATGCACAGATCGCCGGGCCCCGAGGTCGAGGCTGAGGGAATGCGGCCGGCGGCGATGGCCGCCGACCAGTCGGGACTTCCCGCCACCAGCAGGCGCGCCTGTTCAATCGCGGCGAAGCGCTCCGCAACCTCGGCGCCCGCAATCGCCACCTTCGCGCCGCTGTCCTTGATGTAGTGGGCGATTTCTTCCGCAAGGTTTGCCGGGCTGATCGGGACCATCACCGCATCCGCGCGCAGCACCGCATACATCGCGATGACGAAATGCGCGCTGTTCTGCAGGTCTACCAGGACACGGTCGCCCCGTCGCACGCCGCAGTCCTGCTGGAGATACCCGGCCAGGGCCTCGGCCTGGCGGAGCGCTTCCCCATAGCTGAGCGACTCGCCCTCGAAATGCGTTAGCGCCTTGTCAGGATGCTGCCGTGCGGAATTTTCGAAGGCGGCGTGCAGCGTGACCGCCGGTTCGGTGAGGTGGTGCGGCAGGCCTGTCGGCCAGAACGCGAAGTGGGGCGCAGTCATGGCGCGGGATTATAGGTCGTGAGGCCGCCACGCTCGCGAACCGCATGCAAATACGCAATCGTGAAGTGATAAAGTGATCGCACTTCAAAGGTCTTATGAAGCCAACCGAACCGGTAGTCGAAGCAACTGCTGCCGCCAGAGGCGGTCATCGGGGTCGGCTTTTCCGGAAATACTTTCTACTGATCCTCGGGCTGGTCAGCGGGGTGTTGCTTGCCTCCAGCGGGATCAGCGTCTACTTCTCCTACCAGGAAAACAAGGCCGCGCTCGCCAACCTGCAGCAGGAAAAGGCGGTGGCCGCCGCCTCGCGCATCGAACAGTTCGTCCGCCAGATCGAGCAGCAGCTCGGGTTTGCCGCGCTTCCGCAACTGGGCACGGAAGGCGTCGAACAGCGCCGCATCGAGTTCCTCAAGCTGCTCCGCCAGGTGCCCGCCGTCACCGACATCACCCAGCTGAATGCGAAAGGCGAGGAGATCCTCTCGGTGTCGCGCCTGTCAATGGACGTGGCGGGTTCCTCCAGGAATCGATCGCAGGACCCCGCATTTCTCGCCGCCAAGCCCGGCCAGACCTGGTTCGGTCCGGTCTATTTCCGCAAGGAGACCGAGCCCTACATGGCGATCGCGCTGCGCTCGTCGGGCTCATCGGGCGCGGTGACGATCGCCGAGGTCAATCTCAAGTTCATCTGGGACGTGGTGACGCGGATCCGCATCGGCAAGAAGGGCAAGGCATATGTGGTGGATGGCCTCGGCCGTCTGATAGCCGACCCCGACATCGGGCTGGTTTTGCGCAAGACCGACCTCTCGAAGCTCGAGCACGTCAAGGTGGCGCTGGCGGGCCCGGGCTCCCCGGACGATGCGCCCGCGCAGCTTACCCGCGACCTGAACGGGCACGAAGTCCTCAACGCCTACGCGGGCGTCGAGCCGCTCAAATGGAAGGTGTTCGTCGAACAGCCGGTGTCAGAGGTGTACGCGACGCTCAATGCCATGATCGTGCGCACGGCGCTGCTGATGCTCGGCGGCCTGCTGATCTCGGCGCTTACCGCCTGGTGGCTCGCGCGCGGCATGGTGCGACCGATCCGCGCCCTGCAGGAGGGCGCGCAGCGCATCGGCGAAGGCGAACTCGACCACATGCTCGACATCCGCACGGGCGACGAGCTCGAGGCGCTCGCCCAGCAGTTCAACCGCATGACCTCCCAGTTGCGCGAGTCTTACCTCGGCCTGGAGCGAAAGGTGAACGAGCGCACCGCCGAGCTGACCGAGACGCTGGGCCAGCAGACCGCGACGGCGGAGATACTGCGCGTGATCAGTGGTTCGCCCACGGACGTGCAGCCGGTGTTCGATGCGATCGTGAAGAGCGCGCTGCGCCTGTTCAACGGCCTCACGGTCGGCGTTGTTCTCAAGGGGGATGATGGTCTGCTGCGCGCGGTGGCGCTGCAGGGGAACCTGGGCAAGGACCTCGAAAACGACCTGCTTGGGCTGTTCCCGGCGGAAGTTAACCGGGAAACTGTGGTGGGCAGGTCCATCCTCGACGGGAAGACCATCAACTTTGGCAACATGGCGGAGTTGCCCGAAGACTCCCGTGGTCGCAAGCTGAGCGAAATGCTGGGCCATCGCTCTATGCTCTCGACCCCGATGTTCCGCGAAGGCGAGGCGATTGGTGCGATCGTCGTGCTGCATGCGCAGCCCTCGGCATTCAGCGGCAAGCAAGTGGACCTGCTCGAAACCTTCGCCAGCCAGGCCGTGATCGCAATCGAGAACGTGCGCCTGTTCAACGAGATCCAGGAAAAGAGCCGCCAGCTGGAGATCGCCGGCAAGCACAAGTCGGAGTTTCTCGCCAACATGTCGCACGAGTTGAGGACGCCGCTCAACGCGATCATCGGATTCTCGGAAGTGCTGATCGACAGGATGTTCGGCGAGCTCAACGAAAAGCAGGAGGACTACCTCAAGGACATCTTCACCTCGGGCAAGCACCTGCTGTCGCTCATCAATGACATCCTGGATCTCTCCAAGATCGAGGCCGGGCGCATGGATCTGGAGCCCTCCGAATTCAACGTGCCTGAAGCGCTGGCCAACGCGCTAACGCTGATTCGCGAGCGCGCGACGCGCCACGGCATCGGGCTCGCGCTGGAAGTCGACCCGCAGGTGGGCGAGTTCTGCGCCGACGAGCGCAAGTTCAAGCAGATCCTGCTGAATCTCCTGTCCAACGCGGTCAAGTTCACGCCGGACAGCGGCCGTGTCACTGTCCACGCGCGGCTGCACGAGGGCGCGCTGGAGGTCGCGGTGAAGGACACCGGTATCGGCATTGCGCCGGAGGACCAGTCCGCGGTGTTCGAGGAGTTCCGCCAGGTCGGCCGGCACTACACCAACAAGAACGAGGGTACGGGCCTTGGCCTGGCGCTCACCAAGCGGTTCGTCGAGCTGCACGGCGGCCGCCTCTGGCTGGAGAGCGAGCCTGGCAAGGGATCGACATTCACATTCACCATCGTGAGCCAGCCATGAGCCTGATCCTGATCGTCGAAGACAACGAAAAAAACATGAAGCTGGTGCGCGACATCCTGCAGGCCAAGGGCTACCAGACCCTCGAGGCGGGCACGGCCGAAGAGGGCATCGAACTTGCGATCGCCAACAAGCCAGACCTCGTGCTGATGGACATCCAGCTGCCCGGCATGAACGGCATCGAGGCACTCAAGGTGCTGCGCGCCGAAACCTCGACCGCGCAGATCCCGGTGGTGGCCATTACGGCCTCGGTGATGCAGCAGGACAAGAAGGAGGTCGTCGATTCAGGCTTTGACGGATTCATTGAAAAGCCGATCAACCTGCGCGAATTTCTCGCTTCGGTGAAGTCGGTGCTGGAAACGGACAGGGCATGAGCGCGACGCCCCCGGGGGCGAAGATCCTCGTCGTCGACGACACGCCGCATAACGTCAAGCTGCTGGCCGACATCCTCGGCATGAAAGGGTACGTGGTCTCCACTGCGGTCAACGGCGAGGAAGCGCTGGCGAAGGTTGCTGCGGACCCGCCGGACATCATGCTGCTCGATATCATGATGCCCGGCCTGTCCGGCTACGACGTCTGCCGCGCGTTGCGCGCGAATCCTGCGACCGCGCTGCTGCCGGTGGTGCTGTGTACGTCCCTGGACCCCAAGGAAGAGCGCGTCAAGGGCATCGAGGCCGGGGCGGATGATTTCCTTTCCAAGCCGATCAACCAGGCCGAGCTGTTCGCGCGGGTGAAGTCGCTGCTGCGCATCAAGTCGCTGCAGGACGAAGTGCTCGCCAAGACCGCGCAACTTGCGCAGTGGAACGACAAGCTCGAAGGCCGGGTGCAGGAACAGGTCTCGCAGCTCGAGCGGCTCGGGCGGCTGAAGGGGTTCTTTTCGCCGCAGCTGGCCGAGGCCATCGTCACCGGGGGCGGGGAGGAACTGCTCAAGACCCACCGGCGCGAGATCAGCGTGGTGTTCATCGACCTGCGCGGCTTCACCGCGTTCACCGACCGCGCCGAGCCCGAGGAGGTGATGGAACTGCTGCGCCAGTACCACGCCGACATGGGCCGCATCGTGCTCGCACACGGCGGCACGCTGGAGCGCTTCGCCGGGGACGCGATCATGGTGTTCTTCAACGACCCGGTGCCCATGGAGCGTCCGGCCGAGCAGGCGGTGAAGATGGCGCTGGCGATGCGTGACGCGTTTCCGCCGATCGCCGCGGTGTGGAAAAAGCGCGGCTATGACCTCGGGCTGGGCTGTGGCGTGGCGCAAGGCTATGCGACGCTGGGCGCGATCGGCTTCGAGGGGCGCTGGGACTATGCGGCGATCGGCAACGTCACGAACCTCGCGGCGCGGCTGTGCTCGGAGGCCGGGGCAGGGGTGGTGCTCGTCGATCGCAAGATCATGGCGATGGTCGGGGAACAGGTCGAAGCCGAGGATGTCGGACCCCTGCAGTTGAAGGGCATCGCCCAACCGGTGCCGGCGTTTTCCGTTTCGTGCATGAAACCAGTCGCCTGAAAGCCTCGCCCGGTACTCTTCGATGTATCGGTATCGGTACACCAACTGGCCTGAAGGCCGCACCCTGAGCGGAGTTTATCTGATAAATATTTCGAATTTACAGGACGCCGGGTCACCGGTTGTCGCTGCTGCTGCTGGCCACGAGGGTGATCGATTGACGCCGGACACGCAGGGCCCGTGCAAGATACAATTCGGCTAGATACAGTTCGGCTAGTTCATCCAGAATTTAGGAGCACTCGATGGCAATCACCTGGCCCCTGCAGGAAGCGAAAAACAAGCTGAGCGAAGTCATTGATCGTGCTGACAAGTCCGGGCCACAAACGGTGACGCGCCATGGCAAGCGCGTCGCGGTCATCGTTTCGGCGCGTGAATTTGACCGGCTGAGCGGTGCGTCGTTATGGGACTACCTGCGCGCGGCCCCGGGGAAGGGGGTGCGGCTGCGTGTTGAGCGCGACCGATCGCCCGGCAGGCTGGTCAAGTTGTGAACATCCTGCTAGACACCTGCGTCATCTCCGAACTGGTTAAACCTTCCCCGGACGCGCGCGTCCTTGCCTGGACGGGGAACACGCCGGAAGGCAGCTGTTTTCTTTCCGCCATTACAGTAGGCGAAGTGATGGGCGGTGTTGCGCGCCTGCCGGCGGGAAAGCGCCGCGCCCGGCTCGAAACCTGGTTCGAAGGGCTTCTCGTGCGTTATGAGTCTCGCATTCTTGCCGTCGACGCCGCGGTCGCGCATCAGTGGGGGCGCCTCGCGGGGGAACTCGCACGGCGCGGTTCATCGACCTCGATGGCCGATGGCCTGATTGCCGCTACGGCGATCAGGCACAGTTTGCGGCTCGCAACCCGCAACATCGCCGACTTCAAACCGTTCGGCGTGGACCTCGTGGATCCGTGGGAAGGGTGATCCAGTGAGCGCGCGTCGGAACGCGATGGGTCGCAGGATTGTCCTCGCACCTGGGGGAAAATTACGAGAGTGGCCGCGTCCGTGGATGATAAGCCGGCCTGTGCAAACGACTGACAACCGACAAAAAAGGAGCTTGGTGCGGACATGAGCGAACGATTCCTTGTTACGGGCGCGCTGGGCTGCATCGGCGCATGGACGGTGAAACTGCTGGTCGAAGAGGGTGTGCCGGTGTGGACCTACGACCTGCCGGGCGAACCCCGCCGCCTGCGGCTCATCATGAGCGATGCGCAACTCGCCAAGGTGAACTTCATCGAGGCCGACATCACCGATGCCGCTGCCTTCGAGCACGCCGTCGCGGATCACGGCATCACTCATGTGGTGCACCTGGCCGCGTTCCAGGTGCCGTTCGTCAAGGCCGAGCCGCTGCAGGGCCTCAGGGTCAACATGCTCGGCAGCGCGATCGTGCTGGAGACCCTGCGCAAGCACAAGCAACAGGTGAAGGGCTACGCGTACGCGAGTTCGACGGCGGTCTACGGGCCGCCCGACCTGTATCCGCCGGGACCGCTGGCGCACGCTGCGCTGCCCGCCCCGATGAACCTGTACGGCGTGCACAAGCAGGCCGGGGAGGGCATGGCGCGGATCTACTGGCAGGACTACGGCGTCGCGAGCATCGGCCTGCGCCCCTGCGTGGTGTACGGCCCGGGCCGCGACCAGGGCATGACCTCGACGCCGACCAAGGCGATGCTGGCCGCGGCCGCCGGGCGAAGCTACTGCATTTCGTTCAGTGACACGCTGGTCTACCAGTTCGCGGAGGATGCCGCGCGTGCGTTCCTGCGCGCAGCGCGCGCGGGTGCGCAGGGTGCATCCGTTTACAACCTCGGCGGCACCTCGGCCTCGGTGGCGGATGTGGTCAGGGCCATCGAGCTGGCAGCGCCGCAAGCAAAGGGCACGATTACGATCAACCCCGTCGAACTGGGCGTGACGCCGGAAATCGACAGCGCTGAACTCGACCGCGCGATCGGCAAGGCGCGGTGGATACCCCTGGAGGAGGGCGTGCGGCAGACGATCGCCACGCTGCGCGACGGGGTGCGGGCAGGCAAGCTCGACGTGGATCGGATACTTGCCTGAGCGAGCGGGAAATTTCGACCGACGCGCCCGGGAGTGAAAGAAAACTGGCGGCGATCCTGTGCGCCGACGTGGTCGGCTACAGCCGCCTGATGCAGGAGGATGACAAGGCAACCCTCCACGCGCTGACCGAGCGCCGTGCGATCTTTGCAGCCGAGGTCGCCGCCACGAACGGCAGGATCGTCAATGCGCCGGGCGATTCGGTACTTGCCGAGTTTGCCTCGGTGGTTAACGCGGTGCAATGTGCAGTCGCGATCCAGCGTGCAGTCGGTGAGGCTAACGCGTCTGTAGCGGAATCGCGGCGCATGCGCTACCGGATCGGCGTTAACCTCGGCGACGTGCTGTCCGATGGGGCGGGCATCTACGGTGACGGCGTAAACATTGCCGCGCGCCTGGAGTCGCTCGCGCCCGCCGGAGGAATCTGTGTTTCGCAACCGGTGCGCGACCAGGTACGCAGCCGGCTGGCGCTCATTTTCGAAGACATGGGAGAGCGCACGGTCAAGAACATCGCCGAGCCCGTGCGCGTGTTCTGCATCGCCGGAGATCCGGTCCTTGTGGCGGCGGATATTGCGGATGCGACCGCGGTGTTCGCCGTTGCATGCGAAGCTGCGCATCCCGCGCTTCCGGACCGGCCGTCGATTGCGGTCCTGGCCTTCACCAACCTGAGCGGAGACCCGGAGCAGGAATACTTCGCCGACGGCATCGTTGAAGACATTCTCACCGCGCTTGCCCGAACAGGTCTTTTCTTCGTGATCGCGCGCAATTCCAGCTTCGTGTACAAAGGTCGCGCGGTGGATATCAAACAAGTCGGGCGCGAACTCGGCGTGCGTTATGTGCTCGAAGGAAGCGTTCGCAAGGGAGGCAACCGTCTGCGCATCACCGGGCAACTGATCGAGGCAGAAAGCGGGCGACACATCTGGGCCGACCGCTTCGAAGGGACGCTGGAAGATGTGTTCGAACTGCAGGACAGAATCACGGAAAGTGTGGTGTTTGCGATCGAGCCAGGAATGCGGCGCGCGGAGCTGGAGCGCGTCCGCGCGAAGCCGACCAGCAACCTGCAGGCGTATGACTTTCTGCTGCAGGCAATGCCCGGCCTGATGCCCGGCACGGGAAAAGCAGAAAAGGACGCAGCGTCCGCGCTCATTCAACGCGCGTTGGAGAAAGATCCCGGTTATTCGCTCGCCAAGGCAATGGGGGCGTTTGCCTGCGTGCAGCGCATGATGGACGGTTACGGAGAGGCAGATGACGTCAAATTCGGTCTGCGTCTCGCCGAAGATGCGCTTGCCGACCACAAGGACAACGCAATCACGTTGAGTATCGCCGGGCTTGCGCTCGGCTCGCTCGGATTTCGGGCGCTTGGAATTCGCGTACTCGGGTTTCGCTATGACGAGGCCCTGAGCGCAATCGAGCGCGCCCTGACGCTGAGCCCGAATCTGTTCGGTGTGCTGCTGTCCGCCGGCATGATGCGCACGATCGTCGGGGACGGGGATGTGGCGATCGCCCATTTCGAGCGTGTCATGCGCCTAAGCCCGCTGGACCCCGCAATGAGTGCCCTGATCGTCGGCGCGGGTGCCGCGTACGTCGTGTGCGGGCGATACGAAGAGGCGCTGGCTGCAGCGCAGCGGGGCATTGAAGTCGACCCCAAATTTGCCAGCGCCCATCGCCTGATGGTCGTCGCACTTGGCAGCCTGGGCCGTGATGAAGAGGCAAAACTGGCCGCCAGGCGCATGCTCGAGCTTTCCCCCCGGTTCACCGTTTCGCGCTACTTGAGCGTGTCCCCGACCAAGGATGCGGGCCTGAGGAAGCGCCTGGCCGAGACGCTGCGTGCGGCGGGAGTACCGAATTAGGTCCGCGGGATGGGGCGAAGCCGGGCGCGAAAGTCATACTGAACTCGACGCCATCGTCCCCCGCTGCACAGCACAGGTAGAGCGCCCGTGACTGTCGGCGAAGTATGATTCACCTCCAAACTTCTGAATGAGCGAGGAAACGCGAATGAGCAATTCAGCCTGGCATGCAGTACGGGTATGGGCGGCGATTGCGCTGTCAGTCCTCGTGCTGCCGTGCGCTGCGCAGACCTATCCGGCCAAGCCGATCCTGCTGGTAATGCCGCTGCAGGCCGGCAGCGCGGTCGATGCGATGATCCGGATCGTCGCGCAGAAGATGGGCGACAACCTGGGCCGCGCGATCGTGATCGAGAACCAGCCGGGTGCGGCGGGCATGATCGGCGCTGAGCGTCTCAAGCGCGCGGCGCCCGACGGCTACACCATCGGCGCGCTGAACGACAGCATCCTCACGATGATCCCGAACATCCGCAAGGTGCCCTACGACCCGCTCAAGGATTTTGTGCCGGTGAGCCTGGTGGCGGGGATCACCTGGGTGCTGGTGGTCAACAACGACCTGCCGGTGAAGACGGTGCCCGAGTTGATCGCGCTAGCGAAGAGCCGGCCGGGGAAGCTCGACTATTCCTCCGGCGGCAACGGCAGCCCGCAGCACGTCGCGATGGAGGCGTTCAAGGCGGCGACGGGCACCTACCTCGTCCATATCCCGTACCGCGGCGCCACGCAGGCCGCCCTGGACGTGATCTCCAACCAGGTGCAGGCGCATTTCAGCGCGGTGTCGATCGTGCTGCCGCACATCAAGGCGGGTCGCCTGCGCGCGCTTGCCGTGCCGGGCGCGCATCGGTCCGCGCTGCTTCCCGACGTTCCCACGATGGCCGAAGCGGGCCTCCCGGGATTCGAATGGCAGACCTGGGCGGCGATCGCCGTCCCGGTCGGCACGCCTGCGGCGATCGTCGAGCGGCTCAACGCGGAAGTCGTCAAGGCGGTCGGCGCCCCGGATGTGCGCGAGAAGCTCGTTGCCCAGGGGCTGGAGCCGCTTGGCTCGCGTCCCGAGATGGTGACGCAGTGGACCGAGGCCGGCCTCAAGCGCATGGGCGAGATCGTGAAGCGCGCCGGCATCCGGCTGGACTGAGGCGGCGCACATGCTGACCCGCATCGACCATATGATGATCTGCGTCGCGGACCTTGAACTCGCATGTGACACCTACACGCGGATCGGTTTCAACGTTCATCCCGGAGGCATACACGCCGGCAAGGGCACCCACAACGCGATCGCGTTCAATGCCGGGGACTACCTCGAATTGCTCGCGATCCGCGACGCGGCGGAGTACGGCGCGGCAAGCCCCGCGGGGGAACTGCCCGGGTTCATAAAAGACGGCGGAGGACTGCGCTATATCGTGGTGCAGAGCGACGACCTCGCGGCCGACGTCGCCGCGATGCGCGCGCGCGGCGTTGATGTAAGCGACCCGACGGACGGCGCGCGGCGAACGACGGCGGGCGTGGTGCTCGAATGGCGCACCGCCACGCTCGGGGCGCGGAACGCGCTGCCGGTGTTTTTCATCCAGCATCGCACGCCGCTGGAAGTGCGGCGCGCGGCGGCGCCCGGGGCGGGCGCGCACCCGAACGGCGTTACACACGCGGAGCGCGCCTACATTGTCGTGACCGATGTCGCGGCGGCCGCTCCTGTCTACAGCCAGGTGCTCGGAATGCCGACCCCGCCGCTCGAACGTGGCACGGTGATCAACGCCGACATGGCGGTATTCAAGCTCGGGCCGGGCGCGATCACGCTCGCGCAGCCGGCGGGGGCGGGTGTCGCCGCGGATGCGCTGGCGCGGCGCGGGCCGGGCCCGTTCCAGGTCCTGTACCGGACCACCGGCATGGAGGCCGCGGCACGCTGGATCGCGGCGCACGGGGTCTCGCCGCCCGAGCGCGGCATCCGCAATACCGGCGAGCAGGCCATGCTCGTGGCACCGGAGCACGCCTGCGGCGTTTATATCGGTTTCGTGGGACCCGCGTAGCCGGGCTCAGTGCATCGCGAGGCGTGGCGCGCCGGTGTTGAACTCACGCAACACCTGCCCCGGCGTGGCGCCGGTGTAATCTTTCCCGTCGAACACCGATTTCCCGTTGACCCAGACGCCATCGAGCCCGGGGGCTGAGCGCACCAGCCGCGTGGCGCCGGCCGGCAGGTCGGCAATCCGCGTCGGCTTGGTGATTGAGATGCGTTCGGGGTCGAACAGGATCATGTCGGCCCAGGCGCCGGGCGTGAGCCGGCCGCGGTCGGGAATGCCGTAAACGTCGGCCACGTCCCCGGTGAGCTTGCGGATCGCGTGCGGCAGGCTGAAGCGGCCAAGCTCGCGCACCCAGCGGCCAAGAAAATACATCGCATAGCCCGCGTCGCAAAAGAGGGTCAGGTGCGCGCCGGCATCCGACAGGCTGACGAGGTTGCCGTCCTCTGCGAGCAACGTGCCCACGCGCGCCTCGTCGACATTCAGCAGCTTCACGGTGAACGCCGTCGCGAGGTCGTCGGCCAGACCGATGTCGAGGAACACGTCGACCGGATCCTGGTCGCGTTCGGTGGCGATCTCGGCGATCGAACGCGCCTCGAGCGCAGGTTGCGTGGGCGACAGGCTGACTTCGACCAGATGCCAGGTGCCGTTGAAGATCCGGCCGCCCTTGGGCGCCCCGACGTTGTCCTTGAACGCCGCGCGGAAGGCCGGGTCGGCAAACGTGCGCGCATGCAGGGCGCGGTCGCCGTGCGTGGGCCAGGGCTCGATGGTCATCAGCGGGTAGGCATTCAGCAACGTGAAATCCATGTTCAGCGGCTGGCAGGAGGCCTGTGTGTAGACCGCACGGCCGCGCGTGCGGGCTTCGGCACAGGCGCCCGAAATGCCCGGCGCGCGCTCGGGCCGCGTCGGGTAGTCGAGCAGCGGGCAATAGACCATGGGCCGCCCGGAGATCCCGGCAAGCTCCTCGAGGAAATCGATGCCGGTGCGGTCTCCGCAGGTCGCCTGGATCAGCCCGCGGCCGTGCCGGGCGAGCACCCGGGCGAAGGCGCGGAACTCGTCCTCGTCCGCGAGCCGTGAGGGCACCGGGATGCCGCCAAAGCCATTGTGGTTCTCGAAGGTCGACGAGCCCAGGCCGATCGCGCCCTGCGCCATCGCCGCGTCGAACAGCGCAAGCATGCGCTCCAGTTCCGCGGGTTGCGCGGCGCGCTGCGATCCCGCATCGCCCATGACCACCGTGCGCAGCGCCGAATGCGAGCAGAACGAGGCGACGTTGGGACCCACGCCGCGTCGCGTGAGGAAGTCGAGGTACTCGCCGAACCCGTCGAACTGCCAGTCGACACCGGCGCGTAGCGCCTCGAGTGACATGGCTTCGACTTCCGACAGGTTCTTCAGCAGCGTGTCGCGGGTCGCCGGCGTCGCCGGTGCGATGCCGAAGCCGCAATTGCCGATCACCACGGTCGTCACGCCGAGGGCGGGCGAGGGCGAGGCACTCGAATCCCAGGTCAGCTGCGCATCGTAGTGGGTATGCACGTCGATCGCGCCCGGCGCGAGCACCCGGCCGTCGGCGTCCAGGCTTTCCCGTGCCTTGCCCAGGTTGCGGCCGATCGCAGCGACGCGGCCGTCGCGCACCCCCAGGTCGGCCGTCACCAGCGGGTTTCCAAGCCCGTCGGCCACCTGCGCATTCGTGATCAGCAAGTCGAACATGATTCCTCTCTGGTGATGGACTATTGAGTGAGCGCAGGATAGCGCACCCGCGAGCGCACGCGGGGACGCGCGCGCTGCCGCGCGATGGATTGGACCCTGTGTTTCGCAAAGGGCGTGGCGGCGCGTGCAGTGTGCTACTGTGGCGCGAAGTTTTTCATGGAACGGATTTGCGATGAGTCTGGCGAATTGGTTGATTGCCCCCCAAAGCCGCCGCAACGCGATCGTCCTTTCCTGGGTCGCGGTACTTGGGATCGCGGTCGCCGATGACCTGACCGGCATCGTCGTGTCCGCCACGGTCGGGCAGTTGCACGACGGTTTGAACGAGAAGGCCGAGCAATAGCGGTTCACGCGGCATTGCCATGCGCCGGAACCCACGCACCGGGATGAGCGATACGGAGAACCCGCCGGCCGGGATGACGGCGCCGGACAGGCCGCCGGCCCGGATCCTGCCCGTCATCATCGTGTCGCAGTTCGCTGGCACCTCGCTCTGGTTTGCGGGCAACGCGGTACTGGGCGACCTGCAGCGCGAATGGGGTCTTTCCCCCGAAGCGCTGGGCTACGTCACCTCGGCGGTGCAGTTGGGGTTCATCAGCGGCACACTGGCGTTTGCATTCCTCGCGATTGCCGACCGTTACTCCCCGCGGCTCGTGTTCCTCCTGTGCGCGCTTGCGGGCGCAGCGGCCAACTTGGGCGTACTCGCCGTCCCCAGCGGCCTGATCCCATTGCTCGCCTGCCGCTTCGTCACCGGCTTCTTCCTCGCGGGCATCTACCCGGTGGGGATGAAGATTGCATCCGGCTGGTATCGCACGGGGCTTGGCAACGCGCTCGGGTTTCTCGTCGGCGCGCTGGTGCTGGGCACTGCGTTCCCGCATCTGCTGAAGGGGCTGGGACAGGCATGGCCGTGGCAGCTCGTGCTCACGGGTGTTTCCCTGATCGCTGTGGCGGGTGGCTCCTTGATGTACATGCTGGTGCCCGACGGCCCGCATCTCGTAAAGGGTGCCGGTGGTGCGCGGTTCGACCCGCGCGCGCTGGCCGGGGTCTTTGCCTCGCGCGGCTTTCGCGCCTCGGCGTTCGGCTACTTCGGCCATATGTGGGAGTTGTACGCATTCTGGGCCTTCGTTCCGGTTGTGCTTGTCGCCTGCGCGCCGGGCTACAACGTGCCGCTCTGGTCCTTCGCCGTGATTGCAGCCGGCGCGCTGGGGTGTGCCGGCGGCGGCCTCGTGTCGCTGCGCACGGGCAGCGCGCGCGTGGCGCAGGCGCAGCTCACCGCTTCGGGCCTGTGTTGCCTGGCCTCGCCGCTGCTGCTGCTCGCGCCACCGGCGGCGGTCATCGGGTTCCTGCTGTTCTGGGGTGTGGTGGTGGCGGGGGATTCGCCGCAGTTCTCCGCGCTGAACGCCGCGAATGCACCGCGAACCGCGGTCGGTTCCGCACTGACGATCGCCAATTGCATCGGCTTCGCGATCACGATCGTCAGCATCCAGCTGCTCGGCGCGTTGTCAGGGAACGTGCCCATCGAGACCCTGTTCCTGCTGCTCACGCCCGGTCCTGTGCTGGGGCTGCTCGCGATGCGCCCGCTCTTCAACGCGGGTGCCGGCAAGCGCCCCTGACCCCTGCGAGCGCGACATTGCGCGCGATCTCTGCGGTCGGTTAGAGTGCAGTGAACCCACCAGAACGAGGCTTCCAGTGCACCTGAACATACTGTATCCCGACAGCCGCATGGAACAGCTCGACCTGGAGCGAGAGGTGACGGGCCCCGACGCGGTGCTGCTGAATCCGCGCAAGGACAGCTTCGATGCAATCGAGCGGTCTGCGTGGGAGGGCTGCGATGGCATCCTGGTTTCACGCATTCCGATCGACGCCAACGTGGTCCCGCACCTGAAGCGCGCGCGTATCGTGGTGCGCAACGGCGTCGGCTTCGACAGCGTGGACCTCAAGGCCTGCGGCGAAGCGGGGATCGCGGTATGCAATGTCCCGGACTACGGGACCACCGACGTCGCCGATGCGGCGATCGCGATGATGCTGACGTTTGCGCGCGGCACCGCAGCGATGGATGCAGCGCTGCATGCCGACCTCAAGGGCGGCTGGTCGCACTTGCATAACGTCACGGCGCGGCGCCTGCGGGGACGCACCTTCGGCGTGATCGGGCTGGGCCGCATCGGCACGGCGGCGGCGTTGCGCGCGCAGGCGTTCGGCATGCGTGTGGCGTTTTACGACCCGTTCCTGCCGAATGGAGCAGAGCTCTCCTTCGGGTTCACGCGCGCAAGAAGTCTTGCGGATTTGCTCGGGCAGGCCGACGTGGTGTCGATACACACCCCGCTGACGCCGCAGACGCGCGGGATGATCAATGCCGCGGCGGTCGCGGCGACCAGGCCGGGCGCCTACATGATCAGTACCGCGCGCGGACCGATCTGCGATACCGCGGCGCTGTGCGAGGGACTCAAGAGTGGCAGGCTTGCCGCGGTCGGGCTCGACGTGACCCCGAAGGAGCCGGCGACCACCGCTGACCCGCTGGTGGCCGCCTGGCAGGCGAACGAACCCTGGATCCGCGGGCGCATGCTGCTCACCCCGCACGCGGGCTTCTACAGCCCCGAGTCGCTCGTCGACCTGCGGCGCAACGGGACTGAAACCGTGGTCCGTTACCTGCGTGAAGGCACGCTGATCAATTGCGTGAATGCGCAATGGTTGAAGCAGCCGCGCCAGGCATGATGGTAAAGACGGTAAAGCGCGTCGTCCGACTCGACCTGCACCTCGACCCGGCGTTCGATACGCGCTTCGGTGGCGAGCCCGGCATCGAACTCGCAGTGTGTGCGCTGGCGGGTCCGGAAGAGGCCATCCGTACGGCATTTTCCAAGGCCCACGTTTACCAGGTGTCCGCCGCAAAGGATGAATTGCCGCGCCGCTGGTGGGTAAGCGACCATCTGCTCGCCGAATTCCCGGGATTGCTTTGCGTCTCCTCTGGCGGCGCGGGCTACGACACGGTGGACGTTGCCGCCTGCACGCGGGCGGGCGTCGCCGTGCTCAACCAGGCAGGTGGTAACGCCACGTCGGTGGCCGAGCACACGCTCGGGATGCTGCTCGCCCTCTCGCACCGCATGGTAGAGAGTGACCGCAGGCTGCGGCGCGAGCGCGGGTTTTCGCGCGAGGACCTGATGGGGCGCGAAGCGGCCGGCAAGGTGCTCGGGCTGGTGGGGATCGGCGAAGTGGGTCGGCGCATGGCGCGTCTTGCGGCCGCGTTCGGAATCGAGGTGCTTGCGATCGACCCGAAGCTCGATGATGCCGAAATTGCACGGCGCGGCGCGAAGCCGGTGAGTCTGGATGAATTGCTCGCCGGGTCGGACTTCGTGTCCCTGCATTGCCCGCGCACGCCCGACACCCTGGGCATGTTCGACGCGGGCGCGTTCGGGCGCATGAAGCGCGGCGCGCTGTTCATTACCACCGCGCGCGGCGGTATCCATAGCGAGCCCGCGCTGCTCGCGGCGCTGCGTTCAGGACACCTCGGTGGCGCGGGGCTGGATGTCTGGGAGCCCGAGCCGCCCGCCATGGACCACGGCCTGCTTGCGCTCGACAACGTCATTGCGACCTTCCACACGGCCGGCGTCACGCACGAGGCGCGCCGCGCGATCGCAGCGATGTCGGCAGAGCAGATCGTCGGTTTCCTCGCGGGGGAGCGCCCGCCGCGGCTGGTGAACCCGGAAGTGTGGCCTGCGTGCGCCGAGCGTCTCGCTGCAACGTAAGCCTGGGACCTGAGGAGACACGCATGACGTCCACACCCGAGCTACCGCAGACGCAGTACGCCCAATCCGACGGGTTGAGCATTGCCTACCAGGTGTTCGGCAGTGGGGCCCGGGATCTAGTCATCGTGCCGGGCATCGTTTCGCACATCGAGTTCGACTGGGAGGATCCCGATCACGCGCGGATGCGGCGCCGGCTGGCGGAGTCGTTTCGCGTCATCGTTTTCGACAAGCGCGGACAGGGCCTCTCAGACAGCTTCGAGGGCGTACCGACGCTCGAACAGCGGATGGACGACGTGCGCGCGGTCATGCAGGCGGCAGGGTCGGGCAGGGCGGTGTTCTTCGCTCAATCCCAGGGCGGTCCGATGGCCGCTCTGTTCACGGTGACTTATCCGGCAATGGTCGAGCGGCTGGTGATCTGTGGCAGCATGGCGCGCTTCACGCAGGCGCCCGATTACCCGCATCGGCCGACCCTCGAGCAGCTTCTGCCGCGGACGGACGCGGTGTGGGGGACGCCTGCGGCGACCAAACTTTTTGCGCCAAGCCGTGCGGATGACGCCGAATTTTGCCGGCTCTTGGCGCGATACCTGCGACAAGCGTGTTCGCCCAGCGCGGTGCGCCGTCTCATCATCGCAGATGCCGAGATAGACGTGCGCGTGTTCCTCCCGCAGATCCGCACGCCGGTGCTGGTGCTGCATCGGCGTGGCGACCGGGCCGTTAGCCACGCGAATGGGCGCTACTTCGCTGACCAGATCCCGGGGGCGCTCTATATCGAATTTCCCGGCGTGGATCACCTGGCCTGGATCGGCGATGGCGATGCGATCGTGGACGCCATTGCACAGTTTTCGAACGCCGCCCGAACGCAGGTGCCGCGTGAGGCCGAAGAGCGCTTCGTCACCACCGTGCTGTTCACAGATATCGTCGGTTCGACCGAACTCGCGGTGAAACTGGGCGACGACAAGTGGCGCGACCTGCAGCAGAAGTTCCACGCCATCGGCCGACACCAGCTCGAACCCTGCCGCGGACGCGAGATCGACACGGCCGGCGACGGACTGTTCGCGATTTTCGACGGCCCGGCGCGCGCGATCCGCTGCGCCGCCGCGATCGCGCGCGAGGCGAAGACGCTCGGCATCGACGTGCGCGCCGGCCTGCATACCGGCGAGGTCGAACCTGCAGGCGAGAAAGTGAGCGGTCTTGCAGTGCATATCGCCGCGCGGGTCATGGGACTTGCCGGCGCCGGGGAGGTTTTTGTGTCGAGCACGACGCGCGATCTTGTTGCCGGCTCGGGAGTCACGTTCGAAGAGCATGGTGTCCACACGCTGAAGGGCGTGCCCGGAGAATGGCGGGTGTCGCGGGCCCTGGCCGGATGAACGGCGAGAGTCGCGCAGGTAGACGACCCGGATTGGCCGCGAGTCGCCGGACGAGAGCAAGCTGCCCTATGTCTGCGAATTACCCACCTTTAATAGGAGATTTTGAGTGAAAAAAACGTTTGCGGCATTGTTTACTGCCCTTCTCCTGTGTGCCGGCGTCACACCCGTGCTTGCCGCGTCCTCAGCGACGAACTCAAGCTGGAATGCCGGTCCGAACGGCGACAAGAGCGTAGGGTTCGGGATTTATGAAAAGGAAGGCTCTTGCGAGGAATTTCGGACTCCGTCTTTCCTGCCGTTGCGCGTGGGGACCAGGGATGTGAAGGCTGGCGTGTCGAGCGGCAAGCTGCAGGTCAAGGATCTTTCCTTTTGCCTCCTCTTCGTCCTGGCCGAGCCGCCGAAGTCCGACCCCGAGGGCGGCACCTCCAGCTGCGCCAGCGGGAGCATCGAGTTTTCCTACGATGCCAAGGCGAATGAGTACTACGGCAAGTACGACCTCACCATGAAGAACAAGATGGTCCGGCGTGGCGAGTTCCGCGCCCAGTTATGCAAGCCTTCGGCGCCGGCAAAGAAATAGTCCCGCAACGGCCCACCACAATGTCGCCTCAATGCCGGCGACAATTCTTAAATAAATAATACAAAAGATCGTTATCTGGAGCGGGTTTCCTGCCAATTAGTGTATCGATAACGATACAGTACGTGCTCAGATCGGCACGTCGAACTCAGGCGGGTCGAACCAGTTGGTCAACGCAAGCCCCCCGTCGATCACGATGCTCGCGCCCGTGACATAGCCCGAGATCCGGTCCGACAGTACCGCAAGTGCCAGCGGCGCAAGGTCATCCGCATTTCCGAGCCGGCCGAGCGGAATATGCCGCGCGAGCTTGGGATCGGCGACAAAGCCGCCGGCCGCGATCGCGCCTGGCACCAGCGCGTTCACGCGGATGGAGTAGCGGCCAAAACCCTTGGCCATTTCCTTGACCAGCATCGCCATCGCCGCCTTGGAGGTGCTGTAGTGGGGCAGGTTGCGTGGCGTCAGCGTGTGCAGCGAAGTCAGGTAGAGCATGCTGCCGGGCGCCTTCTCCGCCATCAGGCCCTTGGCGATCTCGCGCCCGAGATAAAAACCCGCGTCCAGGTTGACCGAGCGCATCTGCGTCCAGGTCTCGTCCGTCACCGCCAGGGCGTGGTCCTTCTCTTTGCGCGGCGGGGAGGCACTGTGCACGAACAGGTTGATCGTGCCGAGGTGCTTGCGCGCATCGGCGAGCAGGCGGGCGCATTCGTCCTTCTGCGCCAGGTCGCCGGTCCAGGCCAGCGCACGCCCGGGATCCGCGCAGGCCTTCACCGCTGCGCCAACGGATTCCGGATTGATGTCGGCGAACACGGTGCGCACGCCCTGCGCAACGAGTGCCTGCGCGATTGCCCGGCCGATGCCGTTGCCGGCGCCCGTCACGATCGCGGCATCGTGCTGGGCGTCGAAGAGTTTGTCGAACGGGTTCATGCGGCGCGCTCCTGCTGTTCGTTCTTTTTCGCGACCCGGTCGAGCAGCGGCTGGCGGCGGGTGAGCCACCAGCCGTACTGGTGCGGCCAGCGCGCGTACTCGGGGTCGGCCTCGAGCGCGCGCGCCGCGTGCAACGCCCAGTGCGGGTTGTACAAGGCTTCACGACCGACGGCGATCAGGTCGGCCTGTCCGGCCTGCAGCGCGGCTTCCGCCTGGGGCCCATCCAGAATGAGCCCCACTGCCATGGTGGGGATGCCGGCGGCCTTGAGCGCCGCGGCAAACGGCAGCTGGAAGCCCGGAACGCGTGGCGTCAGCGGCTTGGTGGCCGCGGTGGCCGAGCCCATGATGCCACCCGAGGAGCAGTCGACCACGTCGACGCCGGTCTTCTTCAGTTCGGTGGCGAACGCGATGCTGTCCTCGATGCTCCAGCCGCCCTGGATGTCGTCGATCGAGGAGATGCGCACGAACAGGGGCTTGTCGGCGGGCCAGGCAGCGCGCACCGCCGCGGCGACTTCCAGCGGAAAGCGCATCCGGTTTTCGCGGCTGCCACCGTAGTTGTCCTTGCGAAGATTCGTCAGGTGCGACAGGAACGTGTGCAGCAGGTAGCCGTGGGCATTGTGGATCTCGAGCACCTCGAACCCGGCACGCACGGAGCGTTGCGCCGCCGCGACGAAAGACTTCTTGAGGCGCTCGAGTTCCGCGGGAGTCAGCGCGTGCGGCTTCAGCCAGCCTTCGCCGATCGGCTCATCGCTGGCGGCGACGATCTCCCAAGGCTTGTCGCCGCGCGCGAAGTCTTCGGGGTTCAGCGGGCCGTTGCCGTACCAGGGCCGCTGCATGCTGGCCTTGCGTCCGGCATGCGCGATCTGGATCGCGGGCACCATGCCCTGCGATTTGATGAATGCGGTGATGCGCGCGAACGGGGCGATCTGCGCGTCGTCCCAGATGCCCAGGTCGCCGTGGGTGATGCGGCCTTCCGGCTCCACGGCGCTCGCTTCGGTGAAGATCAGGCCGATGCGGCCGATGGCGAATTTGGCGAGGTGCGCGAAATGCCAGTCGTCGGGCAGGCCGTCGGTGGCCGAGTACTGGCACATCGGGGCGAGCACGACGCGGTTGGGCAGCGTGACGCCGCGCAGCTTGAGCGGGGTGAAGAGCATTGCTTGTGGCACGGGGATTGGATCCTTCAGGAGGTAACAGGTAAATCAGGGATTCGCACGCCGGTCCCAGACTTCGGGATTGACGAAATGGCGGGGCCTTTCGCCGGCGAGCAGGCGCACCGTCTCCTCGGCCGCGACCTGGCTGGTGCGCTCCACGGCTTCCACCGTAAGTCCGGCCTGGTGCGGAGTCAGCACGACGTTGTCAAGCCGCAGCAAGGGATGGTCACGCGCCAGCGTCTGCTTTTCGTAGACGTCGAGCGCCGCGCCGCGGATCCGCTTCTGCTGCAACGCCTCGACCAGGGCCGCTTCGTCGAGCACCGCGCCGCGCGCGACGTTCACCAGCACGGCGGATGGCTTCATGCTGTCAATTCGGGTTTTGCTGGCCAGCCCGCGCGTCTGCGCGGTCAGCGGGCAGGCGAGTACGATGAAATCGCTGGACTCGAACAACTGGTCCAGCGACAGGCCCGTGACGTCCTTCGGCAGGTTGGCCAGGTTGCGCTGGAAGCCGACCGCCTGCATGCCGAAACCGTGCACGCAGATGCGCGCGACGATGGCGCCGATCGCGCCGACACCGACGATGCCCACGGTCTTGCCCGCCATTTCAAGGCTCTCGTCAGACAGCACACGCGCCGTGTCCCAGCCGCTGCTGCGCAACAGGGAGTCCATGCGATGCGCATTGCGTGCCAGCATCAGCATCGTCATCACGGCATATTCGGCGACAGTCGGTGCATTCACACCGGGAACGTTCGCCACCGGGATGCCCAGCTTCGTGGCCGACTCCATCGGGATCAGGTCCACGCCCGCGCCGTGGCGGATCACCCCCTTCAAGCGATGCGGGCGCTCGAACAGGTCGTCGGGCAGCTTGGCGCGCACGACCAGCGCGTCGAACTCACCGAGCATCGCGCGCAGCGTGTCCGGATGCGCGTCGGGCGCGACCACGAGGTCGGCGACCTTGCGGATGATGTTGTCGCCCACCGGGACGGACGGGTTCGTCAGCAGGACCTTCATGCGTGCCATGTTTTCCTTTAAGCCTTGAGTTTGGAGAGATCGGGGGTTGCAATCGGCATCAGCGACTCGAACGCGCGCGCGGCACGCATGACCAGCGCATCTGCGTAGCGCGCGCCGACGATGTGCAGGCCGACGGGCAGGCCGGCCTTCGTCAGGCCGCAGGGCATTGAGGCCGCAGGCTGCTGGGTCAGGTTGAACGGATAGGAAAACGGCGACCAGTCGGTCCAGCGTTTTTCCTTCAGCAGGTCGGACAGCTCCTGGCCGGCCTTGAAGGCGGGCAGCGGCAGCGTGGGCGTCAGCAGCAGGTCGTACTGCTGGTGGAAGAGTTGCATGTGCACGCCGAGGGCGCCGCGCGCCTGTGCCGCGGCGAGGATGTCCATCGCGCTGAAGCCCGCGCCCTGGCGCGCGGTGTCGCGCAGGCCGGGGTCGATCAGCGCGTGCTTTTCGGCGGGAATCGTGGAGAGCAGATAGGCCGCACCGGGAAACCAGTGCCGGGCGAAGATATCCCCGGCGTTCTCGAACCCGGGGTCCTTTTCCTCGACGATCGCGCCGAGCTCGGCAAAGCGCATCGCCGCGGCTTTGACCATCGCCGCGACTTCCGGGTCGACTTTCGCCGTGCCGAGGTCGGCGCTGTAGGCGATGCGCAGGCCGCGCACGCCATCGTTCAGGCCGATGCGGTAGTCGCGCGGGTCGTAGGGCAGTTGGTGCCAGTCGCGCGCATCCGGCAGGCTCAGCACGTTCATCATCAGTGCGGAATCGGTCACCGTGCGTGTCATCGGTCCCACATGCGCCACCGTGCCGAAGGGCGAGAGCGGCCAGGCCGGCACGCGCCCGAAGGTCGGCTTGATGCCGAACAGCCCGGTGAACGCGCAGGGGATGCGGACCGAGCCGCCGCCATCCGTGCCGATGGTCAACGGGCCCATCCCCGCGGCCACGGCCGCGGCGCTGCCGCCCGAAGAGCCGCCCGGTGTCTTGTCCGGATCCCACGGGTTGCGCGTGATGCCTGTGAGCGGATTGTCCGTCACGCCCTTCCAGCCGAATTCCGGTGTGGTGGTCTTGCCGAACAGCACCGCGCCATGTTCGCGCAGGCGCGCCACCGCCGGCGCGTCGTCGTTCCACGGGCCCGCGGGGTCGATGGTCTTGGAGCCGCGCAGCGTGGGCCAGCCCTTGGTGTAGAGCAGGTCCTTGATCGAGGTCGGCACGCCATCGAGCAGTCCCTGCGGTGCGCCGCTCATCCAGCGGGCTTCCGACATTTTTGCGCTCGCCAGGGCCGCGTCGGCATCGATATGGCAGAAACAGTTCAGCACCGGGTTGAGCGCCTTGACGCGCGCGAGCACCGCCTTGGTCGCCTCGACCGGAGAGGCGCGTTTGGTGCGGTAGAGGTGCAGGAGTTCGGTCGCGGACAGTGAACAGAGATCGGTCGGCATGCGCGTTCCTTCGAAGGAGTGACGGGGCGTCGAAGACGAGCCCGTATTGTAGTGGGGCAGGGCCCCGGGTCCGGCTCAGAGTCCGAGAATTTCCGGCAGTTCCGCAAGCGTGGTGATCTGCCCGTCCGGCACGTCGGGCATCTGTTCGGGGGCCTGTCCGAAACGGTTGCACCAGACCACATGAAAGCCGTAGGCCTTGGCGGCGTGCGCGTCCCAGCCGTTCGAGGATAGGAAGCAGACCTGGTTGCGTTCGATGCCGAAGCGCTGCGGAGCAAGCGCATAGACCGAAGGGTGCACCTTGAAGACCCCGACTTCCTCCACCGACAGCACTGCATCAAACAGCCCGGCGATCCCGGAGTTTTCGGTCGCTGCGGAAAGCATCCCCGGCGAACCGTTGGAGAGGATCGCGAGCTTCATGCCGCCCGCCTTGAGGCGCTCGAGGGTCGCCTTGACCTCGGGGTAACTCTTCAAGGCGAGGTAGAGCGACATCAGGCGCTCGCGCAGGGCCGGGTCGGCGATCTTCAGGCTGGCCAGCGAATAGTCCAGCGCATCTCCGGTGACCTGCCAGAAATCCGCATGCCGGCCCATGAGGCTGCGCAGCCAGGTGTACTGCAGTTGTTTGGTGCGCCACATTTCCGCCAGCGGCTGCCATTGATCGCCCA
>JBBQVP010000028.1:0-32706 GCA_038211455.1 Burkholderiales bacterium | reverse complement strand
GTGGCGAGGTCGCCGGTGCGGTACCAGCCACCCGCTGCGAATGCAGTCGCGTTCGCCGCAGGGTTGTCGTAGAAACCGGGAAACAGCAGGCAGCCGCGCACCTGCAACTCGCCCTCCTCCCCGGCCGGGCACACGCTGTCGTGCGCCGAAACCACGCGCACCTCGGTACCCGGGCTTGCCCGCCCCGCGCTGGTAGCCGCCACATCCAGGGGATCGCCCGGGCGCGTGTACAGCGCGCCCTGGGTTTCCGTCATGCCCCAGAGCTGCGTGACCGCGCACTCAGGCAGGCGCGCCGCAAACCAGCGCACCAGTTCCTCGGGACATGCGCTGCCAGACATGATGGCCAGGCGCAGCGAGGAAAAATCATGCCGGTCGAACAGTCCACCCGCGCGACACGCTGCGATATGCGCGGGTGCGGTCCAGAGCGCCGTCGGCCTTTCCCGCTCGACCGACCGGGCAAGCTCGGGCGGGGTGAACACCGGCAACAACGCCAGCGTCGCGCCGGACGCCATCGCGACATGCAGCGCATACAGGCCGAACAGGTGGGAAAACGGCGCCGCCGAGAGGATCCTGTCCTGCGGCCCGAGGCCATGCTCGGGCACGCCCAGGCGCGCGTTCGACAGCAGCGTGTGATAACTGTGCGGCACCGCCTTCGGCGCCGCAGTCGTTCCGGAGGTATAGAGGAGCAGGACCGGGTCGCTGGCGGCAGGCTCGGGGAGGTCGCGGATTTCTGCCGCCGGTGCCGCTGCCAGATCTGAATACGAAAGCGCGCCCTCGACCGGCGCGCCGAGCGCAATCACCGCGCACAACGTTGGGATCGCGGCTTGCAGCTCGCGCGCTGCCGCCGCGGGTGACCAGTCCTTCGCCTCGGCCAGGCACACGATAGCCCGCGCGCGACTGTGACGCAGCAGGGTTTCGAATTCGGACCCGCGATACGGCATGTGGATCGTCGTCATGACCGCCCCCAGGCGGCAGATCGCCAGGTAGGCGACGACGAACTCCGGCAGGTTGGGCAATTGCACCGCCACCGTCTCACCAGGAACCACGCCTGCACGCGCAAGGCCTGCCGCGAAGCCGGCGACGCGCGCGGCGAGCTCGCGCCAGGAGACCACCGCGCCGGCATGCGAGAGTGCCGGCGCATCCGGACGCTCACTTGCGTGCCGCGCCAGCCACTTGGTCAGCGTGTCGTCGCGCCACCAGCCGCGCGCGACGAATTCCGCAACCCGGACGCCGTCGAACGTGAGGGCGGCGCGCAGTTGGAGCGCATCCTCGCTGTAGCGAAAGCGCGAGGCGAACGGAACCACGCGCTCCTGTCGGTAACGCTTTCCCCCGCCGAGATCCATCAGGTGGGCCTGCTGGCCGATCGTGAAGCGGCGGCTTTCCTCGGTATTGCGGATGAACATGACCTGTCCGCGCGTCAACCCGAGTCGCTCGGCAATCTGCCCATCGGCCAGGCCCATGGCTTCGCGCTGCCGGTCTATCTGCGCCCAGTCCAGCGCGCGTATCGGGTCGCCTTCGCGCACCTGATGGTTGTGGCTCATGCGGAAGATCGCTTCGCCGTAGGTGGCGATCATCGCATCGGTGATGCCCAGTTGCTCGCGTGTCAGTCCGCGGGCCATGTCAGGTGTCCGCCTTGCGCGCTGCTTCGCGCGTCGCCTCCGTGCGCAGGATCGGATCGGATTCGGGCGCGCGCGTGGCGACCGGACACACGCGCATGCATTCGAAGCACTGCGCGAACCACGCGCCCGAGCCGGCGGACACCTTGTACCAGAGCATCTTGCGGTCGGGGTCCAGCAGCCCTTCGGCACCATGTGACCGGATTTCGTCCTTCACCGCCTCGGCGAGGATCTTCGGCACCGCCTCGTACTCCTGCGTGAATTCGGCGCATTTCGCCATGTCGTAGCGCATCACCTTCTGCCGTCCCTCGGCATCGATCTCACCGTCCAGGCACTGCGCGGGACAGAACTTCATGCAGGGCGTCCGGCCGGTTGCACGGTACATGTTCACGCACGAGGGGGCCGGGCAGGGATTCTCGGCCATCGGCGCATCAGGCTCGAGTTCCAGTTCGGTGAACACGGAAGCGTAGTACATGAAGCCGTAGTCCGGGTGCAGCAGGATGTCGCCCGCCAGCGAACGCGCGCCGATGCCGGCGACTTCGGCGTGCAGCTTCATGCTCTGCAGCGGCACCCGCGGCCCGCCCTCGGGATCGATGTCGGGTGGCACGTAGATGGAGGGCGCGCCGAACTTCTGCTCGATGTAGAACGAACACCCGTAGGCCACCTTGTACGCCCGCACCTCGGTGGATCCGGAATAGGCCATGGCCTTGGCGGGCATCTGCCAGGTGCCCTGCGTCTGGCCGCCGACGCCCAGGGAAATTACCGACTTCACACGCGGCATCAGGTCACTCGGGCGGTGGCCGGGCGGCGCAATACGCTCGAGGGCGGCCAGGTCGGCCACGCCGACCGCCAGCGCGCCGCGCTTTTTGCAGTAGTCGAAGATGGCCTGCTTGGCTGACACGGGGTCCGTCCGCCTCGCGGCCCCACCCTGCGCTGCGTCGCTACCGACGGCTTTTGCCATTGATACCCCATTCGCGCCTCGGGCGGCACCGGGCGGTGCCGCACTCCAGAGCGGAAAGAGTACACGAATGCAGACGATCAGACGTCCGCGTGAGTCATAAGCGCGGCACGCCCGCGGGATTCAGGCAGGTATCGCACCCTCGCACCGTTTCACTTCGCGAGGACGCCCTCCATCTCGCGGCGGAACACCGGGTCGCGCGGATGCTCGCCCGGCTCAACCGGGCCGGCGTCCTTGAGCAGGGCAAGCGGGTCGAGCGTGCGCCCCCAGTAAAGCTGGCACCGCGGCGTGTCGACGATACGGTTCATTGGCAACGCGACCCGCGCGTCGCCCGGCAATCCGGCGGTGGTTACGCTGGCCGTGGCCACCGCGGGCGCGGCCGCAGGATCGGCCGCAGCCGGCTGAAGCTGGGGCGCGGTGCCGATCCAGATGAACCCGGGAAGTTGTTCCCATTCGCGGATGTCAGCCTGTGTCTGGGTCGAGTCCGCAACGCCCTGGGCGACGAGCCCTGCCAGCATGCCGATCGCCGCAATCCCCGCCATGTCCCGGTTGCCAGTCATCATCGCGGCGTCTGCACCCACGGCGCCCACCGTCATGCCGACCTTCGAAATGTTCTGTGCGCCCTCCTTGAAATCCGCCTTGCCTCCAAGGATGGCATCGAAAGCGCGGCCGCCGCGCGTAGTCGCCTGGAAGCCCACGTCGGCCCCGACAATGAACTTGTCGACAAAGCAACTCGATTGGTCCGCCCCGCAGGCCGCGACTACCGTCTGCGAGGGCATCTTGTGCGCCTCCCACTTGAGCGCCTCGCCGGAGCGGCCCCCGCCATACTTGAACGGCGCGCGTCCGGTTTCGTAGAGCACCACGACGGGTTGTTCGACCGACAGGTCGGCGTAGTTCTTGTCGTACTTGATCGCCTGTTGCAGGAACTCCTTCGCCATGTTGCTGTTGCCATCGCAATAGCTCGCCCACCCGGCCATGTAGGGCATCAGCGAAAAATCCCCTGCGTTGCTCTCGGCTTGAGCGACCGTATCCTGGTAATCGGCCTGCTTGAACATCGCGCGCGCATTCTGGAAGTCACCACGCGCCGCGTATGCAAGCCCGCGGTAGAAGAACGCCATCACGCGCTCGTAGGGCTCACCCTTGTAGTCCTTGATCTTTTCCGCGGTCCACAGCGATTTCGCCTTTTGCGCTTCAGGGTTGTCGGCATAGATCAGGTCGATCCGGAACACCGCGCCGTCAAGGGCTTTTTCCGCGACGTCAACCTTGCCAAGCGCAAGCGCTGCGAGCCCGATGCGCTCCAGGTTCAGGGTTGCATTGCGTTCGCCTTCAATGAACAAACGCTCGTACAGAGGCCGCAGCGTTGCCGGCTCGATGTTTGCCGCGAACGCCACGGCCGCGGCCTGGAGTTGCGGCGAAACCGGCTTGGGCGTGCCCCATTTCTTGGTCGGCTTTGCAGCCTCCACCGCAGCCTGCTGCTGCTGCGCCTGCTGTTGCTGCTGGATCATCTGCATGAAGCCGCCGAACTGCGCCTGCGCCTGCGGTGACGCGCACGCAAGTACCACCGATAGAGCCCGAAGGCCGCTACGGAATTGAAACTTCATCTGCTGTTTCCTCCCTGGAACTCGGAATGACACGTTGCGCCTCACGGCGGTCATGCGAACTGCCGTATCGACTACCGTTGGGCTAGTGCGCTAGCGCATCACCCAGTCGCGCGAGCGTCTGCTCTGCGACCAGCCGCCCGACCTCCCCGACCTTCACCGGTTCGTATATTTCGCGATACCCGCCGCGCGGGTCAGCTTCGAACTTCGGCACCGGCTTCGGCGCGTTCTCGTCGACCTTGCCGTCGAAATAGCCTTCGGTCAGCACCATGCCATCGGACAACCTCTTCACCGAGACATAAGTCGCCCAGCCGGTCGGCGAGGCGTTGTCGCGAGTGTTGAGGACTTCCATAAGCAGCGTGGCGTGCTTCACCAGCGCAGCGGTCTCCACTTCCTGTTTGTCGTGGTTTCCTTCCTTGCGCTTGGCCGCCGTCGTGCGCATCACGACGTTGCGGTCGATGGTTCGCACGCCTGCCGAGGTCATGGTCTGCAGGAACGAGCTGCGCATCTGCAGGTCGACCCGCTCAACCGGCCCGCGCCGGGCGGCCTGTTGCGTCTTGGTATCGCGCGCCGTGATGGTAGTGTTGGATCTGCCCGCCCCCGTGGCGATCCCCGCGGCATAGCCGGGAACCGCCGCAACCTCGCGCGTCGCTACTGCGGCTTGCGAGTTGTCGATGCTGATCTGCGTCGCCGAGCTCTGCTCCAGCATGTCGGTGAACTCGCGGTTCCAGAGCACCGCCACCGTGGGGCGCTTGGCTTTTGCATACGCCACACTGAATTTCGCGCGGTCGTAGGTCGGCCCGGAGGGTGCCGCCGGGGCAGGCGAGAGCACGTCCGTCTGTCCCTTGCGGTAGGCGCTCTCCGGAATGTTCTGGTTCTGCGCCAGCGCCGCCCCAGCCACGACGGCCAGCAGCGCCGGGATCAGTCGACGAGTCATCTGAGCCTCCATTATTTTTGTTCTGGGGCGGGTACCACGTACTGCTGCCCCGGGGCGAACTGCGACTGGCCGCGGTTGGCGTCGTAAATATCGACCGCAACACTCTGGGTCTTGTCCGATATCGCGGACTCGCCATAGCTGGCCTGCCCGCGCGGCGCAAGGTGGACTGTCTTCCACGCGCTGGGCGGCTCGCTCTGGCCGCGCGCGCCGTTGAAGCGGGTGCGCATCAGGACGACGACATCGACGTCCGAGCAGTTGTAAACCGTCGTCTGCACCGCCGCCATTCCCGTGCCGGTGCGCGCTGTCATTACCTCCTGCACCCCGATCACTTTGGCAAGCTCGGGCGAAAGCACCGACACCGCAGTAAGGTTGGGGGAGCCCGCCTGCTGCTCCCATGTGCGGCAGCCAGCGTAGGTCGGGGGCGTCGACTGGGTGGTGGCGCAACCCGCGGCCACCGCGGCAAGGCTCAGGGCAATTATCGTTCGGGTCATGATGTGTTCTCCGGATCAGCGGTAGATGACGTCGTCCGCGGCAGCGCGGGAGAATTCGTAGATGCCGGTCCAGACGATTTCGTTGGACTCGAGGTCGGTCATCTCGAACGAGATCTGGGTATAGCGCTGCATCATCCCGGTCTTTACGTTGCGGCTGTCAAGCGACCCGATCTTTCCCGAGAGGCGGTAATCTGCGCCGGCCACCGCCTTGGTCAGGCCGGTGGTCCCGACGTCAGTCGTTCCGCTGCGCTTGAGGGCGCGCTCTTTTTCAACCATCGCGGAATTCTGCCGGTTGATGAACTGCATTTTCGAGCGTGCCGCGCGGTTCAGGTTGATCATCAGGCGCTGGGTGATGAGGTTCTTGTTCATGGCCTGCGAGCTTTCGTTGACGAAGTACTCGCTGTCGATGATCACGCGCGGGCGCTTGCCGGTTTCGGCGAAGATCGGCTCGGCGAGCATGTCGCGCATCATCGAGTCGGTCATGGCCGTGATGTCCTGCCCTTCCACGCCAACGCCCGAAACCGGCCCCTTGCGCGAGGGATCCACTTCCATGGAGGACACACCGGTCGAATTCTGTATGGGCGGGTTCGTCTGGCAACTCGCGATGCCGGATACGAGGGCCAGGAGTGCTGCTGTGCGTGCGAACGGTCGGACCATGGTGATTCTCCCTTTTTTCATTCCACTAAAGTGATCTAGCGCACGAAACGCGCCGAGTAACTTAGTTCATTGTGCAGCGACCGCGGAACTATATGTGATAATTTATGTCGGTGAAATAGTCGTTCATTTTGAGCGCGCGCGGTGTAGCGCAAACGGGGGATGGTCAGGCGCCTGGATACAGACATTCAATTCAGTTCGACAGACTGGAGAGCAAAGAAAATGAAACCCATTCATGCAGCGATCGCCGTTCTTGCACTTCTGTCAGGCTGCGCCGCACCGCAGCCCGCGATGTTCAACTACGGCCATCCGGCGCTTAACCAGATCTCGCCTCCGACGTTGCAAAACGATCCCGGCCGGGTAGCCGTCGGCACGATTGCAGGCGGAATCATCGGCAGCCACCTCGGCGGCGGCAACGGCCGGCTGGTCGGAACGGCAGTGGGCGCGGCTACGGGCGCCATGATGTCGCAGGGCCAGTACAGCAACGAGGCGGCGATGGGCGCGGCCGTCGGCGGCATCATCGGCTCGCGTTTCGGAGGCGGCAACGGTCGCGCCGCGGCGACCGCAATCGGCGCGGGGCTCGGCGCGTTCATGGCGGTTCCCCGGAACGATCCAGCGCGCTAAGCGTTTTCGTGCGCCGGGCGGGAAAACCGGCGCGTCAGCCCCCGGGGGGGGTGAGCCACCTTCAGCGGAGATAATTGGCGCATGGATCCCGCGCCCGACGTCAGCCCGTTCGCCAACCGCCTTGCGAAGAACCTTGCCCACTGGCGAAAGTGGGCGCGTCGCCGCGGCGTCTCGTGTTTCCGACTCTACGATCGCGACGTGCCGCAGTTCCCGTTCGCGATCGACTGGTTCGAGACGGTGTCGCCGAACGCCGAAACCCACCTGCACGTGCAGGAAATCGACACCGGCTGGAAACGCGGCGACGCTGACTACACCGCCTGGATGGTCGCGGTCTGCGACGCGATCTGCGCCACCTGCGCGATCCCTGCGGCGCAGCTGCACCTGAAACGCCGCGAACGCCAGCGCGGGGTCGCGCAGTACGAAAAACTCGAGGACGCCACAGAAGTCTGCGTCGTCGCGGAGGCCGGCCTGCGTTTCGAGGTCAACTTCGACGCCTACCTCGATACGGGACTGTTCCTGGACCACCGCCAGACTCGCGCACTTGTCGGGACGAACATCGCCGCGCGCGCCGCCGCGCAGCGCGCCACCCGCTTCCTGAACCTCTTCGCCTATACGGGCAGCTTCAGCGTGTACGCGGCGCACGCCGGCGCCGAAAGCTCGCTGACGCTCGACCTGTCCAACACCTACCAGGCCTGGACGGCGCGCAACCTCGCGCTGAACGGCCTCGCCGCGACCCGGCACCGGATCGAACGCGCCGACGTGCTCGTCTGGCTCGAGGACGCGCCGCGACAGGGACGGCAATTCGATCTGATCGTGCTTGACCCGCCCTCGTTCTCGAATTCCAAGAAGATGCGCGGCGTGCTCGACGTCCAGCGCGACCATCCCTGGCTGATCCGCCAGTGCCACGCGCTGCTGCCCGAAGGCGGGGAGCTGATTTTCTCCACCAACCTGCGCTCGTTTGAGCTCGAGCCGGCGTTGCAGCAGCGGTTCGCGCTGCGCGAAATCACCCGCACGACAGTGCCGGAGGATTTCGTTCGCCCAAGTCACGCCCCGCCACATCGCGCCTGGCAGCTGCAGAAATAGGCGCACCCTCCACCGCATTCCGCCGCCTGACTCGGTGTATCGATACCGATACTATAACTGGCAGGAGACCCGCTACAGCTCTTTATACTACGTAATTATTCTTTCAGAATTCAGCATCACGGAGAGTCAAACCACGTTCCGTTCGACCAGCGGCCGGTTGGCGGCGATGCGCTCGTAAGCCAGCGGCGACAGGTCGAGCGTCCGGTACGCGCCGTGCACGACAAGCTCGGCCACACCACGGCCGATGGCCGGCGACTGCTGCAGGCCGTGGCCCGAGAATCCGTTGGCGAAGACCAGGTTGCGCACCTCCGGGTGGAACCCGACGATCCCGTTCTGGTCAAAGGTGTTGAACTCGTAGTAACCGGCCCATGCGCCGGTCTGGCGCAGCGCTTCGAACGCCGGGACGCGCGCGGCCAGTGCGGGCCAGACGACGTCCTCGAAAGCCGCGTGATCAGGCTCCAGTGGCAGGTCGTCGGGGTCGTGCGCGGCATCCGGCGAGGTGCCGCAGATGAAGCCGCGTGCGCCCTCGGGCCTGAAATACACGCCGGAGGGGTCGATGACCAGCGGCGCCCCCTCGATCCGGGTCGGGCACGTCACCACGAACACTGAGCGGCGCCGCGCGCGCACCGGCAGGTCGAACCCGAGCCACGCGGCCGGTTCGCGCGCCCAGGGCCCGGCCGCGTTGACCACCACGTCGCACATCACGCGCGCGCCGTCCGCGAGACGCACCGCGCGGACGTTCCCGCCCTCAGTTTCGAATCCGCACGCCTCGGCTTGAAGGTAGGTCGCTCCCGTGGCGCGCGCTTTCCTTCGGAATGCCTGCAACAGGCTGTAGCCATCGAACCAGCCCTCGCCCGACACGCCGAGCGAACCCAGCACGACGCCATCGGTCGACAGCCATGCAAAGCGCCGCCGCAGTTCGGCCGGATCGAGCAGCACGACCTGCGCGCCATGCGCGCGCTGCAGCCGGTGGTTCTCCTCCAGTATCCCGGCGCCAGCCGCCGAGGCGAGGAACAGGTAGCCCTGCTCCTTCAGCCCGACCTCGGGACGCTCGCCGCCGACCGCGAGCAGCGCACCTGAGTCACGCAGGAATTCGATGCCGAAGCGCGACATCGCGATATTGATCGGCGAGGAAAACTGCTGCCGGATCGAGCTGGCAGACAACGCCGACGAGGCGCGCGCATAGGACGGGTCGCGCTCGATGACCGTCACTTCGCCGCGAAACGCCGGGTCACCGAGTGTCCAGGCCGCAATCGCACTACCGATCGCGCCGCCGCCAATCACCACCACCCTCCGATACATGCGCCGTTTCGCATCCCGATGAGAACCAGGCAGTAGCATAGCGCCTGCACAACAGAGGATCGCCCCGTGTCTGCATCGATTCGCTACATCACCGCCGCCGAAGTCCATGCGGCGTTGCCCTGGCCCGCGCTCGTCGCGGCGCTGCGCGCGGCCTTTATCGCGGGGGCCGAAGCTCCCGTGCGCTCGAGCTACGCGGTGACCCCCGAAGGCGACCGGCTGCTGCTGATGCCCGCGTGGCGGACGGGTGCGGACATCGGCGTCAAGCTGGTCACCGTGTTCCCGCGCAACCGGGCACGCGGGCTGGCCAGCGTATCCGCGCTGTACGTCCTGCTCGACGGCGCGACCGGCCATCCGCTCGCCCTGATCGACGGTGAGGCGATCACGCTGCGGCGCACCGCCGCCGCATCGGCGCTGGCCTCGAAGTTCCTGTCGCGCGAAGATTCAGATTGCCTGCTGGTGGTCGGCACCGGCGCGCTCGCGCCCTACATGGCCGCCGCGCACTGCGCGGTGCGCGACATCAAGACCGTCCTTGTCTGGGGCCGCTCGCAGGAGAAGGCAGCGCTGCTCGCAGCCGACCTCGCGCGCTCGGGCCTGCCTGCGACGCCCGTGGCGAAGCTTGAAGACGGGCTCACCCGGGCCGACATCGTCACCTGCGCGACCACCGCGCGCGAACCGGTGGTGCGAGGCGCGCTGCTGCGACCGGGCACGCATGTGGACCTTGTCGGCGCGTTCACCCCCGAGATGCGCGAGAGCGACGATGCGCTGGTGGCACGCGCCGAAATATTCGTCGACACCCGCGCAGGCGCACTCGCCGAAGCCGGCGACCTCGTGCAGCCGCTGGCGCAGGGCGTGCTTTCGCCCGAGCGCATCCGCGCCGAGCTTGCCGACCTCGTCACCGGCCGCGACCCGGGCCGGCGCTCAGCGGATCAGCTGACCCTGTTCAAGTCGGTCGGCACCGCGCTCGAAGATCTGTGCGCCGCGCGCCTGGTGTTTGAGCGCGACGCCGAAAAACATCCGGGCGAAAGGCCATAGTCATGGGCGAACGACAGAAAGGCCTGCTTTTCATGCTCGGCGCGTCGATCTTCTTTTCCAGCGGCGGGCTGCTCGTGCGCCTGGCCGACTCGACCCCGCCCGCGGCCCTGCTGGTCGCCCGCTCCGCGGTGGTGTTCGTGTTCCTTGCCGCCGTGCTCCTCTGGTGGCACGGGCGCGGCCTCGCGGACAGGATCCGCGCGGGCGGCGCCGCGGGCGCGGTGTCGGCCCTGTTTCTCGCGGCGACATTCGGCTTTTTCATCTTCGCGGTCACCCGCACGACAGTGGCCAATACCGCCGCCCTGATGAGCACCAGCCCGCTGATGCTTACCGCCGCGGCCTGGGCATTCCTCGGCGAGCGACCTCGCGCCGTGACCTGGCTTGCCATCGCCGTGGCCCTCGGCGGCATCGCCCTGATGTTCTCCGACGGAATCGGCAGCGGCGGCATGATCACCGGCAACCTGCTCGCGCTCGGCATACCGGCCGCGTTCACCGCGAGCTACATCCTGCTGCGCCGCGCGCCCGGCCGGCTCGATCCGACGACCACCTCGATGCTCGCCGCGCTGTTCGCCGCGGTCGCCATCCTCCCCTTCACCTGGCCGATCGCCTGGCCGCTGCGCGACTGGCCGGTGATCCTCGCCCTCGGCGTGCTGCAGACCGGGATGGGCCTCTTGCTGATGGCGCAGGCAGTCAACCGGCTCACGGCCGGCGAACTCGGCATGGTCGGCCTGCTTGAAATGGTGCTTGCACCGGTGTGGGTGTGGCTGGCCATCGGCGAGCGGCCGGACGACCTCGCACTTGCGGGCGGGGTGATCGTGGTGGCCGCCGTGTTCGCCAACCAGGTCGATGCAATGCGCCACGCGCGGCGCCTGCCGCCGCGCTTTGCGCCGCGATCCTCATGACTCAGTGAGCCTGGCAGTCAGCTGCTCGCCCTCGGTGCGCGAATTGTTCACCGCGGTGCCGACCCGGTAGGACGCGAACTCATCCGACAGGCGGTGGCGCGCGATCAGACGGGCCACGCCCTCGGCATCCTTTTGCGCCGGGTCAAGCCACGCGGCGTGCACCCCGCTGTCGAGCACCACCGGCATGCGGTCGTGCACCTCGGCCGCCGGCCCCGTGGCCGCGCAGGTGAGGATCGCGCAGCTCAGCACCGGTGCATCCTGTTCCGGCGTTGTCCAGCTCGACAGCAGGCCCGCGAAGCAGACCAGGCGCCTGTCCGCGTGATAGAGGAAATACGGCTGCTTGAATGTCTTTGGCTTGCCGGTCTTCGGGTCCTGCCCCTCGATCGCCTGCCATTCGTACCAGCCCTCGGCCGGAATCAGGCAGCGCGAATGGCGCAGTGGGTGGCGCCACATCGGCTTTCCCGCGGCTTCCTCGAGGCGCGCGTTGAAGCTGAAAGTCGGCGGCGTGTCGTTCTTCCACCAGTTTGGAATCAGCCCCCAGCGCGCGGTGGCGATCTCGACGCCGCGCTCTTGTGAATGACGCAGGATCGGGATCGGCGTGGTCGGCGCGGTATTGAAGCGGCGCGCGAGCGGATTGCCATCGTTGCGGCCTACATGCCACTCGCGCTCGATCGCAGCCTCTTCCGGTGAAACGTAACGTCCGCACATGGGCGCATCTTAGCGCCGCCCGCCGACAGCGTTCGCATTCCAGTCCGGAACGCCTGTCCTGCAGAATTTCCGTTTCAGCCTGGCCATGCCTGCGGCTGAGCGCGCACCCTGGCAGGTAGAATCCGGGCGGGGTAAACCCGGGCGGGGTAAACGAGAGGCACTGGAATGAAAATCGCGATGATGGGTTCGGGCGGGGTCGGTGGGTTCTTTGGCGGCCGGCTCGCAAAGGCGGGCTGCGACGTGCACTTCATCGCGCGCGGCGCGCATCTGGCCGCCATGCGCGAGCATGGCCTCACGATCGAGAACCAGCCCCAGGGCGACATCCATGTGCCGAAGGTGAATGCCACGGACGACCCTGCCTCGCTCGGCACTGTAGAGCTCGTGATCCTCTCGGTGAAACTGTGGGACACCGAAGCCGCCGCGCGCCAGATCAGGCCCATTGTCGGCGCCGACACTGCGGTGCTTTCGCTGCAGAACGGGGTCGTCAAGGACGACATCCTGCGATCCGTGTTCGGTGAGAAAGCCGTGATGGGCGGCGTTTGCTACGTGGCCACGCACATCGCCAAGCCGGGCACCATCCGCCAGACCGGCACCATGCAGCGCATCGTGGTCGGCGAGTACGACGGGACGCAATCGCAACGTGCGCGCGACCTGCACGCCGCCCTCCTCAGATCCGGCGTCACGGCCGAACTCAGCGACGATGTGCGCCGCTCGATCTGGGAAAAGTACGTCTTCCTGGTTGGGCTTTCAGGCGCCACGACGAGCATGCGGCATCCACTCGGCCCGCTACGCGCGAACCCGCAAACCCGGTCGTTCTTCCACGACCTGATGCGCGAGGTAGTCGCCGTCGGACGGGCGCACGGCGTGGCCTTGCCGGCCGGCTATGCCGAGGACCGCCTCGCGTTCGCCGACACGCTGCCCGCAGACATGACCTCGTCGATGCACCACGATCTGGACAAGGGAAACCGGCTTGAACTTGAGTGGCTGAGTGGCGGGATTGTAAAACTTGGTGCGGAAAAGGGCGTCCCGACACCATGCAACCGCGCGGTATGCGCCATCCTCGCTTTGCAGGCGGGTGGCTGAGCTAGAATGCGCACCGTCTTATCCCCCTCCTTCAAGGAATTCGAACATGCGCACCACCCTGCTCGCCGCTGTCGCGGTTATGTTTTTCGCCAATAACGCCCTCGCCGCCAGCTGCACGGAAATGGCGACCGAGAAGAAACTTGCCGGCGCCGCCAAGTCGAGCTTCATGAAGAAATGCGAAGCCGATGCAAAGGCCGCAGCGCCTGCTGCAGCCCCTGCCGCCGCAGGTCACGAAGCCTGCGCAGCCAAGTCCGCGGAGAAGAAACTCGCCGGCGCGGCTAAAAACAGCTTCATGAAAAAGTGCGAGACCGATGCCAAGGGCCCGATGGCCGATTCAGGCTGCGCCGGGAAGGCCGCCGAGAAGAAACTCGCGGGTGCGGCGAAAAACAGCTTTATGAAAAAGTGCGACGCCGACGCGAAGAAGTAAGCGCACCGCCCTCCATCTGCGGATGGCTCAGCGTTTCCAGCCGAGCCATTCGCAGATTCCCCTCCCCATCACCCATTCCCGGTCCTCGCCTGCGAGCCAGGGGATCTCCTCGGTGAACAGCGTCACCCCCTGCCGGTAGCTGATCGGCGAGCGCGACTGGTCGGTCCCCCAGAACATGCGTTTCGGCCCGAACGCGTCGTACACCCTGCGGATGTACGGATGCAGCGAACGGTACGGATAGGTGTCGCTCGAATAGCAGGGCAAGGCGCTGACCTTCGCCGCGACGTTGGGATGTTTCGCCAGCGCGAGCACATTGTCGAGATCGCGAAACGCCGCCTCATCCTTGTCGGTTGAGGCAAGCCCGAGGTGATCGAGCGTGAGTTTCAGGCCCGGGTGCCGCGCGGCAATCTTGCCGAAATATGCCATCAGGCTATGTGGCGCAAGAACCATCAGCGGGAAACCCGCCTTCTCCACTTCTCCCCAGACCCAGTCGAATTTCCCGTCGAGCAGGGGCTGGCGCATCACCGGCAGGTGGTAGGAAAACCGCATGCCGAGCATGCCGGGTTGCTTCGTCCAACCGGGAATCAGGTCGCGGGCGCCCTGCGCCTCGGGATCGAAACGGCCCATGATCGCGAACCGGTCCGGGTGCGCCTCGACTGCGGCAATCGCCAGGTCGTTGCGGTCCCCTTCCCAGGAGGGCGGGACGATCACGGCGCGGTCTACGCCGGCTTCGTTCATCCAGCCCAGCAGTTCTTCGGCGCCCAGCGGTACGTCGCGCTGCGCATGCGCGCGCGCGGGCCAGGGGCGCTCGGGGGTGTTCGCGCCCCAGATGTGGACTTGCGAGTCTGCAATCAGCATCACGTCAATCCTGGTATGAAAGGAGGGGGTACGGGGGAACCGTTGGTTCCCCTGTTCCGATCGGCTTCAGGTCTTGTAGGAAGGATCGCGGCGATCGAGCATGCGCAGCATGCCCGGCCACTCCATCACGCCGAAGGGACGGCGTACGTCCGGCTGGTAGTTCATGAAGGTCTTTTGCAGCACGTCGGCGGGCACCGGGTTGAGTTCCCGCCCCATCGACAGCGCCGCGATCTGGATCTTGCACGAGAGTTCCAGCCGATGCATCGCATTGAACGCCTCGCCCACCGTATTGCCCACGGTCAGCAGGCCGTGGTTGCGCAGGATCATCGCGTTGTTGTCGCCGAGGTCCGCCACCAGCGAGGCCTGCTCGGCGACGTCGAGGGCCACGCCCTGGTAGTCGTGATAGCTGATGTTGACGAAGCGCATCGAGGTCTGCGCCAGCGGCAGCAGGCCTTCCTTCAGCGCCGACACCGCCATGCCCGGCCAGGTGTGGGTGTGGATCACGCAGCCGATCTGCGGCTTGGCCTCGTGGATCGCGCCGTGGATCACGAACCCGGCGATGTTGATGCCGTAGTCGAGGCCGCCGCCGAACTGGGGTTTGGCGAGCACCTTGCCGTGGTGATCGATTTTGACGTGGCTGGAAGCGGTGTTCTCCTCGTACATCATCCCGTAGGCGTTGATCAGGAATGCGTTTGGCTCGTCCGGCACCCTCAGCGAGATGTGGTTCGCACCGATGTCGGACATGCCGAAATGGTCGATCAGGCGATAGCAGGCCGCGAGGTCGACGCGTGCCTTCCATTCGGCCGCAGAGACCTTGCCTTCGAGTGATTTGACGGTGAATTGATCCAGGGCTGACATGGTGGGACTCCGGGTTGCCGGGTTGCCGGGTTAACTTGGGACTACTGTAACGAAAGCGCGGCGCTCACGGCACGACGTTTCGCAAAGGCTGGCCCGACAACCAGCGACCGAGGTTGTCGAGGAAGATCCCCGCCACACGGGCGGTATTGCCGTCGGACTGGCCCGCGCTGTGCGGGGTCACGATGACATTCGGCAAGTCCCACAGCGGGGAGGCGGGTGGGAGAGGCTCCTCAGCGAACACATCGAGATAAGCGCCGCCAAGCTGGCCTGAGCGCAGGGCCTCGATTAGGTCAGGCTCGACCACGACTTCACCACGCGCGACGTTCACCAGGCAGGCGCCGCGCGGCAGCGCGGCAAACGCGCGCGCATTCATGAGGCCGCGCGTCGTCTCGGTCAGCGGGCAGGCGAGGAACACCCAGTCGGCCCGCGGCAGGATCGCGAGCAGGTCCGCCAGCGTCACCGTCTCCAGCCCCTCGCCTGCGGGCGCGGCCTGGTTGCGCACCACGGTAATCTCCACGCCGAAGATCGCGAGATGCTGCGCAAGTTGTCGCCCGATCGGCCCCCAGCCGACGATCACCGCCCGCTGGCCCGCAAGGTCGCGCGGCTGGCCGCTCACGATCAGGGGCTTCCATTCGTGCGCGCGCTGCGCCGCCGCGAGCGCGGGGAAGTGGCGCGCAAGCGACAGGAAGCCGGCCAGCGCCGATTGCACCACGACCGGCGCGTTGGATCCGGAAGCGGTGGTCAGCAACACGCCGCGCTTCTGCAGTTCGAGGAACACCGGTCGGTCGGCACCCGAGGAATGCATCTGCACCCAGGTCAAGCCGCGGGAATTGAGCAGTTGGTCGTAGAAGCGCTGAGTCGAGGGCTGGATCCGGTTCTTGAGCGACGCCCCGGTCACATCGCGCGTGACGAACGAGATATCGGCGTCCGGCGCATCGCTTGCCTCTTCTGCCGACACCAGCAAGCAGGGCCGTTGGCCGAATACGCGGCGTATCTCTCCCGCATGCGCTTGCATGGCCCTGGCCGAGGCCAGGACCCGGATCGGTTTGTCTTCCAATCGCCGCGCGTTCAGACGCCGCGGATCCAGACCGCGGTGTCGTGGAACACCGCGCCGCCGTTCGGCCAGCCGGGCTGGCTGCTGGTGACGGCGTTGATACCCAGGCCGTTCTCGAAATGCTTGTTCGGCCAGATCCCTTCGACCACCACCACGCCGCGTTGCTGCCCCGATTGCGGCTTCACATGCACGATCACCTCGCCGCGCTCGTTGCCAAGCGTCACCCGGTCGCCCTCAGCGACCCCCAGCGCCTCGCAGTCCCCGGGATGGAGCAGGGCGGTCGGACGCTTCTCGCGCGAGAGCGACCCCGGCGTTTCGGTAAAGGTCGAATTGAGGAAAGTGCGCGCCGGCGCCGCGACCAGCCGGAACGGCTTGTCCGCAGTCGCGTTGTCGATCACATCGAGATGGTCCGGCAGCACCGGCATTTCCTGCCAGCGGCCGCCGAATTTCTTCCAGTCCGGCTTGAAGTGGAACTTCTTGTCCGGGTTCATGAAACCGTCGAGGAAATGCGCCGTTTCGAAGGGCAGCGCATGATCCTGCCCGCCTGCATCGCAGTTCTTCTGCGCATCCCACATGCCCGAGGCACGCAGGGTCTCGTCCATGATCTCCCAAGTGCTGAGCTCGAAGCCGCGATGTTTCACGCCAAGCCGTTTGGCGAGTTGCGAAATCACGTAGTGGTTCTCGCGGGACTCGGCGAGCGGCTCGATGACCGCCTTTGTCACCTGGAAATAGGTGTGGCCGCTGGCGGTGTACATGTCATCGTGCTCAAGGAAGGTCGTCGCCGGCAGCACGATATCGGCAAATGCCGCGGTCTCGGTGAGGAACTGCTCGTGCACGCAGAGGAACAGGTCCTCGCGCGCGAGGCCTTTGTGCACCAGATTCAGTTCCGGGCAGACCATCGCCGGGTTGGTGTTCTGCACCAGCATCGCGGTCACCGGCGGGCCGCCCATGAGCGCCTCGGCATCGCCGGTCAGGATGGGGCCGAGGCGCGACTGGTCGAGCGCCCGCACCGAGGTGTCGATGAGATCGGTGCCTTCGATCAGGCGCTTGTCCAGTGGGTAGATCGCGGTGTGGCCGTAGAGCGCGCCGCCGCCCAGGTTCTGCCAGGCGCCGCTGACCGTGGGCAGGCAGGTGACCGCATGCATGTTCGCCGCGCCGTTCCTTGAGCGCGAGAAGCCGTGATGGCAGCGGATATAACTTTTCTTGGTCGCGCCGTAGAGCCGCGCGAACGCGACGATCTCCTCCACTGACAGGCCGGTGATCTTCGCCGCCCATTCGGGCGTGCGCGTCGCGACATGCGCCGCGAGTTCGTCCGGCGCGTCGGCGTACTTGCGCATGTAGTCCCAGTCGGCCGTGCCTTCCTTGAACATGACATGCATCACCGCGCAGGCCAGCGCCCCGTCGGTGCCGGGTTTCAACGCGAGGTGGATGTCAGCCTGTGCCGCGGTGCCGGTGCGGTAGGGATCAACGACCACCAGCTTCGCACCACGTTTCTTTGCCGTCATCGCGTGCGTCATCACGTTGACCTGGGTGTTGACCGGGTTGCCACCCCAGATCACCACCAGGTCCGAGTGCTGGTCGACTTCGCGCATGTCCACGCCGCGCTTGAACCCGGTGCCGGCGACCCAGCCGGTGTCGGACAATGCCACGCAGATGGTCGAGTACCAGCGCGAGTATTTCATCGCATGGCGCAGCAGGTTGATGCCGTCGCGCTGCACCAGACCCATGGTGCCGGCGTAGAAATACGGCCAGACGGTTTCCAGGCCGTGCTGCGCGGCTTTCTTCTGGAACTGGTCGGCGACCGTGTCGAGCGCTTCGTCCCAGGAGATGCGGGCGAACGACTTCGATCCCTTGGGGCCGGTGCGTTTCATCGGGTACTGCAGTCGGTCCGGGTGATGCACGCGCTCGGCATAGCGCGCCACCTTTTCGCAGATCACGCCGTTGGTGTAGGTGTTGCGCATCGAGCCGCGTACCCGGCCAATGGTGTGCGCGTCGACGATGTCGACCTCCAGCGCGCAGGTGCTGGTGCAGTCGTGCGGGCAGACCGAGGGGAGAATCCTGAGGGGGGCGTTCATGCTCAGATTATCCCGCGAAAACCGTCCTGCCCGCGAACATAGCGGGAATTGCTCTGGGCAGGGTTGCGGTTCACCAGCGGCCGGCCGAACAGCGGGTGCTTCATGCTGCGCACTTCGTGCTCGATGCGAAACAACGGCGCGCCGTTGTCAGGGTCCACGATATCCATGAAGCGCCATTCGTGCGCGTCGGTCTCCTTGCTGATCAGGCCACGCTCCAGCAGGCGGCGGTACGGGCCCGAGAAGTCGGCCAGATAGATCTGGAAGTGGTGCCCATCGTACGCCGGCTGCGCCGCCCGCGTTTCCCTGAACCGCAGGCGCTGGTCCCTCCCGACACCGACCGAGGCGATGCGCGCAACGTCCGCTTCGAATACCGTCGCGGGCGCGACCATGATCTGCGTGTAGAAACGCGCGATGCCGTCGGCGCTGCCCAAGGGCACGTCGAATTCGAGATACGCCACGCCGAGCTCGGTATCGCCGAAATCCGCGCCAGGCGCATGGCAGCGGAAACGGTTTCCCCACGGACATACCGCGAGGATCCCGTTTCCGGTTTCCTCAAAGCGGAATTCGGTCCCCTGCAGCCCGGGGGAGGCGCGTTCCAGGCGCTTTTTCAGCAGGGCGAGGTCGGGCACCACCAGGCCGATCGTGCCGCGCAGGCGCTGCGCCACGCGGTCGGGCAGGTGCATTTGCGTGCGGCCGAAGTTGACCCACATGTTTTCCAGCCCGACCATCAGGTAGGGATCGCGGGTTCCTCCCAGCCCGGCGACGTAGAACAGCGTCGCGAGTCGCTGGTCCGGCTGGGTCACGTTGATGTGCTCGAGATGGACAATGTTGCTGACATCCTCGCCCGCCCGGTCGAAACTTTGCATTGCCATCCTTTTCCGATCCTGGAAAACGAGCACCCTACCCCGGCGCGCCGGGGCGCGCAAACCTGTCCCGGACCGGACTTCGCCGGCGCGTCAGTCCAGCCCCTGCTCGCGGGTCGCGCGCCGGTAGTGCATCGCGACGGCGTCGAACTTCAGGTGCAGTTCCGCGCGTGCATTGAACGGCACTACGGCGGGGCGCTGGGACTCCACGATGCGCTGGTCCTGTGAAAAGATCGTGCGCTCGAACTCCTGCATGACCGCGTCCGGCTGATCGAAATTGTAGTTCCGCGCCACCAGGCAGTAGCCGATGCAGTGATCCTCGTCGACCGGCTGCGATGCAAACAGGTAGACCATGCCGTCACGCCCGCCCCAGTCGATGTGTTCAACCAGGGTAAAGGGCAGGTGGATCGCGTAACGCGTGCGGCGCAGCGCGTCCTTGCGCTCGGCGTCGGTGAAGACCGGGAAGTCGTCGGTGTTCTCCTGGTCAGGGCGCCCATAGCGGTAGCGCACCATGTGGCCGTCGATCTCGACTTCATACGGCGCCACGACGGGTTTCGCGGGATCACCGAGCAGGCCCGGATGTACAAAGGCGAAGTGGCCGAAATCGGTGAAGTTCTCCAGCTGGCGCGACGCGTCGCAGTGCCAGGCGAAGGGGCCGGTGCGCACGACTTTCCACTCCGGATCCGAAAATTCAGGAATCTCCGGCACCGGCCAGCGCGGTGCCTCCAGCGCCACCCAGACGAGGCCGTGCATTTCCTGCGCGCGGAAACAGTCCACCTTCGCCTTGGGCGGAACGCGCCCCGGTTCCGCGAGTTGCGGGATGTGGGTGCAGCGCCCCGACGCGTCGTAGCGCCAGCCGTGGTAGGCGCAGACGAGTTCGCCCGCTTCAACGCGACCGATCGAAAGGGCCGTGCCGCGATGAATGCACGCATCGCGCAGCACTCGCATGTGGCCGCCAGCATCCCGCCAGAGAACCAGCGGCTCACCCAGCAGCGTCACGCCGTGGGGCCGGTCGGCGGCGACCTCGTGCGCATAGGCGACCGGATGCCAGCAGTTGCGCAGCGCCTTCACGCGGTTGATGTTGGAAGGATTCATCCCGCGTAATGTGCACCGTCCGCCCCCCGCGCGTCCAGTCGGCGCAGCCGGATCCGGGCCGTTTCAGCGGGTTGATGTATCAATATCGATACATCAACTTCCTCACGGGCCTCTCCAGTGCTGGACATTCAACTAGTAATTTGTTGAAATTTAGTATGCGCTAACCGCCCGTATGCCGCTCCCCGGCGGGCTCGCCCGGTGCGGCGCAACGCGCCTCAGGCCACCGGGTTCAGTCCTGTCTCGTACCCGCGCACCGCGTTCGCAATCGTCAGCAGTTCCCCGCGCGGCGTTTTTCCCGGTGCCGCGAAAGACACATGACACCACTTGCCGTACTCGTGGATGATCTGGTCGGTCTCGATCCGCGCTGCGACGATCGCCCGGCACACTTCCAGCGGGCTGCCGAACTGCGGACAGAGGATGTCGGCTGCGAGCCCGTGCATATGCCGGCTCTTGTTCGCGCCGCCAACGGCTGCGTTCAGCGCGGCCGACCGATAGCCGCTGTTGATGTGGATCGCACGGCCGCCCAGCGCGCTGCGCACCCGCTCGAGGCCTTGTGCCAGCGTTAGCAGGTTCGGCATCAGGTCGGCTGGCGGCGTGTTGTCGATTCCCGTCCGCGCGGCGGTCTCGGAAGCGATCAGTTCCTCAAGGGAGAAATGGTCGGTCAGCTGCATGGCGTTCTCCGCCGGACGGGACGCACGATGTTACAGCCGCTTACACAAACGCCGGTCAACATTGCACTCCCTCCCCCAATCCGGGTGTAGGCTAACCGAATGGCCATCCGGACCACCCGCAGCCTGGCAGGCGCGCTCCTCGCAGCAGCGCTCGCCGGAGCCATGCCAGCCGAGGCGCAAACCTACAAATGGGTGGACGCGCGCGGCATGGTCACTTATTCGAACGCGCCACCGGCCGCCGGGACGGGTGCGAAGAAGGTCGATGCAGTCGCGGAGCGGGTCTCTGTCTACACCCCTGACGACAGGCTGGTCGAAGCGATGAAGTCCGACCCGCTGCGCGACGCAAAGATTGCCGGGCTGGAACGCGAGCTGGCTGCCGCACGCAGCAACAGCGGGGAACGGCAGAGTAAAGCCGGACGGTCCGCGGCGGCCTACGAGCGCTGCGTTGCGGCGCGGCGCGTGGACTGCGAGTCCCTGCGCGCAGATGAACCTGCCCTGCCCCCGGACTACGCCACCCTCTATTACCCGCACGTGGTCGGCGCGGCGCGGTTCCCGCACCGGGCGGCACCGTTCGTCGTGATCGACAACCCGGTGCCGATCGGCGTCGACAACCGGCCCAAGGTGGGGATCGACAACCGCCCCAAAGTCGGGATCGACGACCGTCCCAAGGTCGGAGTTGACAATCGCCCACCGGTCGGCGCGCCGCCGCGCAATCGCTCCTCGATCAGCTACCGCTAGGTATCCGGCGGAAACTCACGCCCAGGGCGAAACCTCCAGCCAGGTGCTCTGGTAGGTCGCGCCCTCGCCGATGTCGGTGTAGCGGTCAGAACACAGCATGTTGATCGTACCCTCGACCGCCTCCTCGTCCGGGCGCTGCCCGGGCACCAGCACCACGCCCGGCTGGATTTCGTCGGCGATGCGCAGGACCAGCCCCACCCGGCCGCGGTCGTTTTGGAGACGCACCTTCTGCCCTTCGGACAAACCGCGCGCCGCGGCGTCCACCGGGTGCAGGACGCAGTGCGGCACGCCCTCGCGCACGCGCAGGAAATCCACCGCCGCATACGCCGTATGCGGCTGGAAGTAGGACGGTGCCGTGAGCAGGCGCAACGGCCAGCGCGCCGCCTCTTCGGCGTCCACCGGATCCGGCGTCCAGTCGGGCAGCGCCGGCTGGCCCTGCGCGGCAAGTTGTCCTGACCAGATCTCCAGCTTTCCCGAGGGCGTGGCGAACTGCTGGCCGTGCGCCTTGAACGCGACCGGCCTGACGTTGATCGGTCCGGCCGCGGCCACGTGGTCCGCCTCGAGCGCCGCGGGGCCGGTCGCACCGCGCAGCAGTTCGGCGAGCAGTTCGCGTGGGGCCATGCGGAACACCGGATCGGCCAGCCCCATGCGCTGCGCCAGTGCCTGGGCGACGGCGACGTTGGAGCGCGCCTCGCCCTGCGGCGCGATGGCGGCTTGCGCGTACTGCATCCAGTAGCTGCCGTAGGACCGGAACAGGTCCTCGGTTTCAAGATACGTGGTCGCCGGAAGCACAATGTCGGCATAGCGCGCGGTCGCGTTCATGAACGGGTCGTGCACCACCGTGAAGAGATCCTCGCGCGCGAGGCCGCGGCGCACCTTGTGGACTTCCGGGCAGGTGATGGCGGGATTGTTCGCCGCCACCAGCAGCGCGCGGATCGGCGGATCGCGCATCTCGAGCAGCGCCTCGCCCAGACGCAGGTGGTTCACCGTGCGCGCGGCCGCCGGCCCCGAGGGCTTGCGCAGGGCGTTGTAGTTCAGCGCCACCGAACTGGCCGTTACCAGCAACGCGCCGCCACCGTAGCGCCCATAGGCGCCCGTCAGCGCAGGCAGCACCGCCACCGCGCGCAGCGCCTGCCCGCCCTGCGCGCAGCGTGTCATGCCCTCGCCCATGCGAATGAAGGATTTCTTCGCGCGCCCGTACAGGTCCGCAAAGCGCTCGATGTCGGCGACGGGTACTCCAGTAATGCCAGCAACCGCCTGCGGCGCGAAGCGCGGCAGCACCTCTTTCTCCAGCTGCGCGAAACCGAGCGTATTCGCGGCGAGGTAGTCGCGGTCGCAGCGGCCATCGCGCGCGAGGATGTGCATCACGCCCAGCGCAAACGCGGCGTCGGTGCCGATGCGGATCGGGATATGCCAGTCGGCCGCTTCCGCCGTGCGGCTGCGTCGAGGGTCGATCACGATGACCTGCGCGCCTTTCTTCCTCGCCTCGGCGGCCTTCGCCCAGAGGTGCACGTTGACCGCCATCAGGTCTGCGCCCCAGGAGACAACCAGGTCGGATTCGGCCACCGATTCCGGGTCGGCCCCGCCGATCGGCCCGACGGTCAGGTCCCACGCCGTTTCGCAGCAGCTATCGCACACCGTGCCGGCCGCGAGGCGGCTTGCGCCAAGTGCATGAATGAGGCCGTTGATCAGGTTGCGGTTCATCAGGCCCTGATGCGCGCTGTAGGCGTAGCCGAGCAGCGCCAGCGGCCCCGATTCGGCGATCACCGATTTCCAGCGCGACGCGATCTCGTCGAGCGCCTCGTCCCAGCCGATGGGTGCGAACGCGCCCTCGCCCTTGGCACCAATACGCCGCAGCGGGGTCTTCAGGCGCGCGGGCGAATGCACCAGCTCCATGTCGCGGTTCACCTTGGCGCAGGCAAAACCCGCCGTGTAGGGTTGCGCGGGATCGCCCTCGATCTTCACCACGCGCCCCTTGTCGACATGCGCCAGCAGCGAACACATGTCGGGACAATCATGACCGCAGACCACGCGAACCGTATTCATTTCCTGCTCCCCGGGCGATCGAGTTCCGGGTAGTGCCGGAAGATGCCCTGTTGGTTGAATGGGATACGCCGCTTCGAGGCGAGATAGGCGGCGACACGCGGAACGCGGACGACCTCGTGATGCAGGGCCGCCAGCCATGGGGTGTCCGGCTCGAGTGCGCTCATCGCGCGCGGAAACGCGTAGCGCAGCCCGGCCATCACCTGGAAGGCCGACAGGTCCGCATACGAGAGCCGCCGGCCGACCAGCCGGCCACGGTTGGCTTCGAGCACGCGCTCGAAATAACCGAGGAACTTCGGCAGGCGCTGCGCGCGGAAATCCGCGGCACGCCGCCTGGCCTCACGCTTCTGGTCCTCGTAGTACAGGCCCACGCCCACGGGGTGGTGGGTGTCGTGCGCCTCGAGAACGAAATCCATGAGTGTGAGCTGCAGTTGGTGCGCCCAGAGGCGGTCCGCCGCACTCCTGGGAACGAGCCCGAGGCGCGGCCCGAGGAACAGAAGGATGTTCGCGGTCTGCGCGATCACCTGCGTGCCGCACTTGAGGAACGGCGGCGCAAACGGCACGCGCCCGGGCGCCGTGGGCACGCGCCCGGGCGCCGTGTCGCGCATGAAGCCGAACATCGCCTTCATGCCGGCACCCGGACGGCGCGCGACATCCACGTAGTCCGCATCCGCCGCCTCGAGGGCCAGCCGGACGAACTCCCCGCGACCCTGGATCGAGGGCCAGTAATACAGTTCATAGCGCATGACGGATTCTCGCAGCACCCGGCCGGGCTGGCCGGGGTTCTAGGACCTCCGGGCTAGTGACCGGCGCCTTCCACTGAAGTATAAGATAGCCATCTGCCGGGAAGATGCCAGGGGGTGTCGGCCATGCTCGATCTGAAGGATCTGCGCTGCTTCGTGTCCGTCTACGAGCTGAGGGGCTTTGCCCGCGCCGCTGTGAGCCTCAATACGGTCCAGTCGAACGTGTCGACCCGCATCCGCAAGCTGGAAGGAGACATCGGCGCGTTGCTCTTCGAGCGGCTGCATCGCAGCATCCAGCCCACACCCAAGGGAGAAATCATGTACCGCTACGCCACGCGGGTGCTGGCCGAGGTGTCGGAACTCGAGGCCGCAGTGCGGGTTCGCGAGGTCGCCTAGCCCCCGGGCGGCAGCGCTGCGCGGATGTCGGCAAGCGCGCGCTTCTGCCTGCCGTCGATGCCGAAGTTCTCCGCTGCCAGCCAGGATTCGAACGCGCCGCGCACCCGCGGCCACTCGCTGTCGATAAGCGAAAACCACGCCGTATCGCGGCTGCGTCCCTTGGTGACGATCGCCTGCCTGAACGTCCCCTCATAATGGAACCCGTAACGCACCGCGGCCGCGCGCGAAGGCGCGTTGTGCGAATCGCATTTCCATTCGTAGCGCCGGTAGCCCAGTTCGTCGAACGCGCGGCGCATCAGCAGGTACATGGCCTCGGTCCCCGCGCTGGTCTGCTTGAGGCGCGGTGAGTAGGTGATGCTGCCGACCTCAATCACGCCGTGCACTGGCTCGATGCGCATCAGCGCCGCGGTTCCCACTGCTTTGCCCGAATCTGCCGCCACGATGGTGTAGTGCAACGGATCGTTGCTTTCCGCCGCCTTCGCAAGGTATGCGCGGAACGCATCCGGATCAGCGGGGCGCTCGGAAAAAAGATAAGTCCAGTCGCGGCCATCTGGCGCTTCCATATACGCAGCATGGAGGTCGTCTGCGTGCCGGCCGACGTCAACCGGTTCGAGGAGGCAATAGCGGCCGGCCATCGGCATGCGCATTGGCCGCTGCCGCTCTGTCCAGCTTTCCACCGCCGGGCCCACCGGCTGGCCGTACCCGTTTTTCCTCGTGCGATTCTGCGCATCCGTCATCCGGTCTCCCCTCGTTCTCTGACCGATTGCAGTAGAGTAGCAATCGAATCGGCATTCTATTTGAGGATCGCCCCATGCAAACGCAAACAATCGCTGAACGCAGACGTGCCTCCGGTACCACTTCGCGGACGTTCCCGGCCATTCCGGGAATTCAGGACGAGGAACTCGAGTCGCTGTCGACGCACGCCACCGTGCAGGGCTATCCGCGCCGCAAGCTGATCGTCCATGAGGGCGACCGCACCAACTCGGTTTATTTGATCCGCTCGGGCCGGGTCAGGGTCTTTCTGTATGGCAAGAACGGCAGGGAAATCGATGTCAACGAACTCGGACCGGGAGAATACTTCGGCGAGATGGTGCTCGACGCCGGACCGCGCTCTGCCTCGGTCATGGCGCTCGAGGCGACGGAGTGTTTCGTCATTCCGCTCGCGGCATTCCGTGAGTTCATCGCCGGACATCCGGACTTCACCCTGCGGCTTATCAAGACTCTGATCCACCGCACCCGTGGGCTGCTCAACAACGTGCGCAGCCTGGCTTCGCTGGACGTCTACGGCCGCGTCGCGCGCCTGCTGCTCGAACTGGCCAGGGAGGAGGCAGGCAGGCAGGTGATCCACGGAAAGCTGACCAAGCAGGACATCGCAAACCGCGTCGGCGCGTCGCGCGAGATGATCAGCCGCGTGTTCAAGGACCTCACCGTCGGCGGCTACATCGTGGTCGAGAAAGACCGCATCACCATCGCGAGGACACTGCCCGAGCACCGGTAGGCCGGGTTCGCGGCCTACGCCGCCTGCAGCGTCCCGGCCCGTTCTGCCTCGACGCGCGCCGAAGGCCGCATGTTCATGGTCATCTGGAAAAGCCCCGCCAGCAGGCCGATCGCCACGGCCCCCTGCCAGGCGCGGTCGTAGTTGCCCAGCGTGCTGTAGATCAGGCCGCCGCCCCAGGCGCCGATGAACGAGCCGATCTGGTGGCTGAAAAACGCGATCCCTGAAATCGTCGCCATGTAGCGCAGGCCGAACAGGTGCACCACCAGCCCGCTGACCAGCGGCACCACGCCCAGCCACAGCATGCCCATCGCGGCGGCGAACAGCAGTGTCGTGGTCGGCGTCGGCGGCATGATGAAATACGCGGTCACGACGAACGAGCGCAGCACATAGATGCCGCCGAGCAGGAAGCGCTTGGAGTAACGCCCGCCCAGCCAGCCGAACAGAAAAGAGCCGATCACGTTAAAGAGACCAATCAGGGCCAGCGCGTTCGCACCAAGTGAGGGGTCCATGCCGCAGATCGCAAGGTAGGTCGGCAGGTGCGTCGTGATGAATACCAGCTGCAGGCCGCAGACGAAGAACGCGGTCGCGAGCACCAGGTAGCCCGGGTGCATGAGCGCCTCCCTGACTGCCTGGCTGATCGATTGCGGCGCGCCGGTAGCCGCCTCAACTTCGATCCGGTCTGCGCCACCGGCCATGAACGCCGCAGGTACCATCACCGCCGCCAGCGCGAGGAAACCGAACAGCGCCACCTGCCAGCCGTGGTTCGTGATCAGCGTTTGCGCGAGAGGCGAGGCCAGGGTCAGGCCGAGTGATCCGATGGCGGACACGGAGCCCATCGCGACCATGCGCTTGGCGGGCGAAGCCGTGCGCGCGGTGACGTTCATGGCGATGTTCGAGGCCGTGCATGACAGGGCCAGCCCGATGCACAGGCCCGCGCCCAGCGTGAATACCAGCGCCGAATGCGCGAACACCGACAACAGCAACCCTGCGGCATAGATCACCACGCCCGCGACCGCCACCGGCCGCACCCCGAAGCGATCGACCACCATTCCGGCGAACGGCTGGGTCAGGCCCCACACGATGTTCTGTATCGCGATCGCGAGAGAAAACTCCGCAGCCGTGATGCCGACATCGCGGATCACATGCGGCTGGAACAGGCCCCAGCTCTGGCGCATGCCCATTGCGAGACTCAGCATCACCGCGGCGCCGCCAAGGATCAGCGCGCTCTCGGCCCACGAGAGTTGGTTCTGCTTTTTCATTCCGGCCATCTTTCGCTTTGAAATCAAAGAACGTGCCGATGATAACGGCGATCAATGTAGTCGCGGTGACTGGTTCAATAGCGCATAACAATTAAACCATATTCATTAATGTTATTTATCAATCAACTCTCGCGGGACTACCACGCCTTCCATCCGCGCCGTGATGGCTCACCCGTGGCACTGAGTCACAGGGCGCACCAAACAGCGCCGCTTTGATCTGGGCCAAACGCCGGACCCGGCACGATGCCCAGAATAAGCCATCGCCGTTTCCGGCCGCATGGCCGCAGATGCAAATGCTCAAGGAAAGCGCCGTCGCCTCGATCGGCCAGCGCAGCCTTCTGGTCCCCGTCTGGATCAAGTCGGCGCTGGCGGCCAATGACCGGTTGAAACTCTACCTGACCACGCTGCAGGCCGCAGTCCAGCACGCCGACAGCCCCGCGAGCGTGCCGATCGACCTGTCGCGCGAACGGGCCGCCGCCGGGTTGCACGCAGCCTGGCTGGATGAACTCGTTTTATCGTCCGAGCGCAGGCGCGACGGCTACTTTGCGCCGCAACTGGCCAAGCTGTGTGAAGCGCTAGGGTCCGATCTGCAAGTCATGGCCCGACCGCTTTCCGAAGCGGTGCCCGCCACGCCCGCGCTGAAACGCCTGCCGGCGTGGATTGAATGGCTGCAGGGGCGCACGGACGGCGTGCTGACACCCGGGGAGATCGCGCGACTGGAAAGCGGCACCCGCGGCAAGAGCGACAGCGTCCACCTGCTGATCATGGACATGCACAAGGCGATCAACCAGCTCGCCATCCAGTTTGCCGGGGAAACCATCGACGGCGCGCACGCATGGAACCTCGCCGTCGACGATCGCGTCAGGGTGATGGCGTTCATGCGCGGCCTGAACCGCACGGCCTACCTAAAATTCGACCATCCGGGCCTCGACACCGCCGCGACCCGTGACGGCGCGAGACTGGTGCTGCAGAACGACATCGGCACCAACGATGCGCATGTGCTGGTGATCCAGGTGGAAGGGCTGAAAATCTCGCTGACCTACTCCGACCTGCACGCAGCGCGATTCGAATTCTTTCGCAACCTGCTGGCGGGGATCGGCGCCACCTGGTCCGTGATCGAGCCGCGCGTATCCCCCGGTCTCAACGCGGGCGCGGCGTATTTCGTCGGAACCGCGACGTTCGACTGCGCCGGCGAACCGGCGCTCGACACCGCGCTTGACGGGATCGGTGCGCGGATCGTGTTCCTGATCGACTGGAACCGCGCCAGGAAGCGCCTGCGGCAATTCGTCTCCAAGATGGCCGCGGTAGCCATCCTGACAGAGGCCGCGCGGCGCGAAGTTGGGCATATGGGCTGGCTGAAGTCCGGCGGAGCGCGGCTGGTGTTCGGCGCGATGCGTTCGGTGGGAGACACCGTCTTCCAGCTCGGCGACCGGCTCGACCGCGTGCTCGGCGTGGAGGTCGCGACAGAATTCCTTCTCGACCTGATGGGGCTGTGCATGCGCGCGCAGGCCGCGCGCCAGCCACTGGCGCTGATCGAGGACGAGGCGCGCGTGATGCTCGCCAGAAAGAGCACGGCTGGCACCGGAGGATTTGACCTGCTGGCGGAACACGCGGCCTGGTGCCATTCGCTCGCGCAGGCGGTGCGCGATGCGCTGGCCCACGGCGGGTTCGACGAGGACCGGCAAGGCGACAGTCTGTCGACGCGCGCCAAGCGCTGGGAGCGTCGCGCCGACCAGCTGGTGAACGATGCCCGCCGCGAAGCCGAGCGGCACCCGCACTGGGCACCATTCGCGCGACTTGCGAACCTGGCCGACGATGTGGCCGACTCACTTGAGGAGTCCGCGTTCCTTGTCGACCTGATCGCCGATTTCAAGGGAGCGGCGTACCGGCACGGCGTACTCATGTGCCTGCAACCGCTGGCCGAGACTGTGTTTGCCGCGACCCAGGATTACGTCAAGGCGGTGGAAATCGCGCGCACCCTCGGGCAGTCGCACGACCTGGAAGACTCCAATGCCTTCCTCGACGCGACCTGGCGCGTCGTCCTGGCGGAAACACGTTGCGACGAGCAACTGCGCGCTGCACGCCGCACGATCATGAAATCCTCGGGCAGCGCGGCCGACCTGATGCTTGCCGGCGACCTGGCAGCCAACCTGGAGGCCGCCTCCGACCGGCTGCTCGTAGCGAGCCATGCACTGCGCGGCATCGTGCTCGGTGAGCCGGGAACGAAACGATGAGCGATTCACCCAGCGGACTGCCCGAAGGATTTCATTTTGTCTCCTGCGGGCAATGGGGAGCGGATCCGCGAAAGGTTTCGCCAGCAGCCATGGGCGCAAAAGCGCACAACCTGCTGCGCATGGCCGCGCTCGGGCTCGCCGTCCCGCCGGCATTCGTGATCGACACCCAGTACTGCGCGCAGCTCGAGGCCAAACCGGAGCAAACGACTGACACGCTTCGCTCGGCCTACCCCGCCGCACTGGCCGTGCTCGAAGGCCAGACGGGTCGGCGCTTTGGCGACCGCCACCGCCCGCTGCTGCTATCGATCCGCTCCGGCGCACCGGTCTCGATGCCCGGCATGATGGAAACGTTGCTCAATGTCGGATTGTGCGATACGACGCTGCCCGGCCTGGTCCGGCTCACCGGCAACCCCCGCCTCGCCTGGGATGCCTACCGTCGACTGATCGCGAGTTTCGGGACGATCGTGGCCGGCATACCGGCAGAGGTGTTCGAGGAGGAACTGCAGCGTGCCGCTGCCGATGGCGACGAACGCGCTCTGGATTTTGATCAGCTGAGGACACTCGCCCGCCGCTTTCTTGAGGTCTACTCGGCCACCGCCGGATCACCGTTTCCGCAGGATCCGCGCGCACAACTCGAGCACGCGGTCAGTGCGGTGTTTGCGTCATGGCGCTCACCAAGGGCGCGCGAGTACCGCCGGATGAACGGCATTTCTGCCGACATCGGCATGGCCGTAGCCTCGCAGACCATGGTGTTCGGGAATGCCGGCGGGATGTCGGGATCCGGGGTCGGGTTCTCGCGCGACCCGATGACCGGCGAACGGCGGCTCTGGGTGGACTTCCTCTTCAACGCGCAGGGAGAGGACGTGGTCTCCGGCCGGCGCAGCGCACACGGTCACGCTCAGCTCTCCACCGCACTGCCAGACACTTGGGCTGAGCTCGAGCGGGCTGCTAGCCGGCTGGAACGCGAGTTCACCGACATGCAGGACTTTGAGTTCACCGTCGAGGAGGGCAAGCTCTACCTGCTGCAGACCCGTGCCGGGAAACGCTCCGCGAGCGCTCAGGCGCGGATCACGCTCGACTTCCTGGATGAAGGGATGATCAAGCCCGATGATGCGCGGCGCCGCCTGAAGGACATCGACGCTGCGGCGCTCAGCCTGACGCGCATCGTCTCGGCCGCTGGAGAAACCGTCGAGCCAGCGGCGCGTGCCGCCCCGGCGGCGGGCGGGGTTGTCTGCGGCGAGATCGCGCTCGATGAGGCGCGCGCGCGCGCGCGACGCGCCGCCGGTGTGTCCGTAGTCCTCGTGCGCCGCGACGCCGAAACCGACGACATTTCCGCACTGGAAGCTGCCGACGGGCTCCTGACCGGGCGCGGCGCGCGTACCTCGCATGCCGCGGTGGTCGCCCGCCAACTAGGCAAAGTGTGCCTGGTCGGTTGCGCCGAACTGCGCATTGACCCGGCGGCACGCTGCATCCGACTCGGGGAACAGCAACTTTCCGAGGGCGACCTGATCACGCTCGACGGCAACACCGGCTGCATCTACGCGGGTCCGATGCGAACGGTCGCGCAGCGGCAAGCGGAACTGGAGGCGCGTCTCGCGGCATTCCGGGCGACGACGCCAGCGCGGCGCGCAACGCGCCCGGCGCGGCCAGCCGGATCCTAGGATCCGGCCGGAGAGAACATCCGTAAGACCGGCTGGGAAGGATGTCGATCGCCCCCTCACGATTCCCAGACGCTTGGCTCGCGAGACTTGGATAATAGTAATAGGCCATCGATTTAATAAAGATAATAATCTTTACCGATCCTCTCTGCGATGTAAACATGGTTCTCGAAATCCATTACCCGGCAAAACCTAGAGAACTGGCCGCTGTCCAACCCGGACACCCGATCGAGCGGTCGATCGCAATCATCAAAAGGAGACACCCATGACAACCGAAGCCAAGTGCCCATTCACGGGCGGAGCGCACAAGCACACCGCGGCCGGGTCCACGACCAATGCAGACTGGTGGCCCAACCAGCTGAATCTGAAGATCCTGCACCAGCACTCCCCACTGTCCAATCCGATGGAAAAGGGTTTCGATTACGCGAGCGAGTTCAGGAGCCTGGACCTGGACGCCGTGATCAAGGACCTGCACGCTCTGATGACGGATTCGCAGGACTGGTGGCCCGCGGACTACGGGCACTACGGTCCTTTCTTCATCCGCATGGCCTGGCACAGCGCGGGCACCTACCGCATCGCCGATGGCCGCGGCGGCGCGGGCTCCGCCGAACAGCGTTTTGCGCCGCTGAATAGCTGGCCCGACAACGTCAGCCTCGACAAGGCGCGCCGATTGCTCTGGCCGATCAAGCAAAAGTACGGCCGCAAGATCTCCTGGGCCGACCTGATGATCCTCACCGGCAATGTCGCGCTGGATTCCATGGGGCTCAAGACCTTCGGTTTCGCCGGCGGGCGCCCCGATGTGTGGGAGCCGGACGAAGGCATTTACTGGGGGCCCGAGGCCGAGTGGCTGGGCGACAAGCGCTATACCGGCGACCGCGAACTCGAGAATCCGCTGGGCGCAGTGCAGATGGGACTCATCTATGTGAATCCCGAAGGACCCAACGGCAAGCCGGACCCGGTCGCGTCCGCGCGGGATATCCGCGAGACCTTTGCCCGCATGGCGATGGATGATGAGGAAACGGTAGCCTTGGTCGCCGGCGGGCATACCTTCGGCAAAACCCACGGCGCAGCCGACCCGGGCAAGTATGTCGGCCCCGCACCCGAGGGTGCCGGCATCGAAGAACAGGGCCTGGGCTGGAAGAACACCCTTGGCAGCGGCAAAGGCGTGGATACGATCTCGAGCGGCCTCGAAGGCGCCTGGACCACCAACCCGATTCGATGGGACAACGACTACTTCGACATCCTGTTCAA
>JBBQVP010000027.1:0-32831 GCA_038211455.1 Burkholderiales bacterium | reverse complement strand
GCCGTCGACCAGCCCGCGCAGCGCTTGGCCGTATGCCGCGACCAGTTCGTCGAACGAGACGCCGCGGAACCCGGGATCGTTCACGTCGGGAGAAATCGACGTCGTCTTCGTCGTGGGTCCAAGCACGCCCGCGACGAAACGTGGCCGGGCCGGGGTCCTGGCTTCCCACTCGGCGGCCGCGCTTTTCGCGAGCCTGGCGGCTTCGAGGTTCAACTCGTAGACGAGCGCCTCCATCGCGTAATCGGCCATCGAGATCGAGGTCGAATTGAAGGTGTTGGTCTCGATGATGTCCGCGCCGGCTTCAAGATACTCGCAATGGATCCGACGGATCAGTCCGGGTTGCGTTAGCACGAGCAAGTCGTTATTGCCGCGCAACTCCCGCGTGCATTCGGCGAAGCGGGTCCCCCGGTAGTCCTCCTCCGTCAGCTTTTCGCGCTGGATCATCGTCCCCATGGCGCCGTCGAGCACCAGGATGCGCTCGGCAAGCAGGGTTTCCAATCGGGAGGAATGTGGCGGAAGGTGCACTGCGAGGACTCCAGAAAGCGAAAAACCCGTTCAGCTTGCGCCAGAAACGGGTTGCGGCCCTCGTCTCTTTAGCTGGATTTGTTTGTCCGGCACATGCTACCGGGCGCCCGCAAGCTGAACCTCAAATCGGCGCTGACGCGCTTGCTTCGGTGCGCGTTACTGCATCAGGCCCGATTGTCTCTGGCGGCGAGGGCGCGTGTCAACCGCACCCGTATAATCCCCTCCTGCTCCGCGGTTCTTTCTGCAGCACTCTCCGATGTCCACAAATCTAGCAACGCGCTACCCGCCTTTTTCGGTCGCACTGGCCGTCTGGGCGCTGGGAGCCGGTCTTTACCTGATCGGGTTCTTCCAGAGGGTCGCGCCCGCCGTGATTACGCGGGAACTGACCGCGGAGTTTGCGCTGTCCGCCGCTGCCCTGGGGAACCTGTCGGCGCTTTACTTCTACACCTACGTGGCAATCCAGATTCCTACCGGCGTGCTGGTCGATCACTGGGGCCCGAGACGGGTCCTGACCATCGGCGGTGTGCTTGCCGCGGCCGGCACGCTGCTGTTCGCGCTCGCGCCGGGGTATGCGCTGGTCGGCGTCGGTCGCCTGCTCGTGGGCGCCGGGGTCGGCGTCGCATTTGTGTCCATGCTGAAACTCGCAGCCCACTGGGTGCAGCCGTCACGCTTCGCGCTGATCTCCGGCCTCGCGCTGGCCTGCGGCGGGATCGGTGGCGTCTCGGCGGGTGTGCCGTTGCGTCTGGCAGTTAACGCATTCGGGTGGCGTGAGGTCATGGTCGCTGCGAGTGTGGTCACGGCATTGCTTGCACTGCTGACCTGGCTGATCGTGCGCGATGACCCCTCAGAGCGCGGCATGCGAAGCTATTCCTCGCAACGCTCCGGCATCGTCTCACCACATTCGATGCTTGGCGGAATTCGTGAAGTTTTCCGGCATCGCAACGTCTGGCTAATATTCATCGGTTGTGGTGCGATCACCGGCCCAATGCTTGCGTTCGGCGGGTTGTGGGGAGTGCCGTTCCTGAGTTCTCAATACGGGCTGACCACGGCGCAGGCGGCGTTCGTGACCTCGGTCATGCTGGTCGCGTGGTCTGTGGGCAGTCCGCTCGCCGGCGCGCTGTCCGACCGCCTGCGCCGCAGGAAACTCCCGCTGCTTGTCGGCGGTGTGCTGGCGGCAGTGTTGTGGGGAATCCTGATCTATGTTCCTGCCCTGCCCTATCCTGCGCTGATGGCCATCATGGTCGGCCTGGGATTGTCTTCCGGCGTGGTGGTGATCGGGTTCGCCTTCTGCAAGGAATCGGCACCAGCGGCCCTTGCGGGAACGGCGTCGGGGATTGCGAACATGGGCAACATGCTTGGCGGTATGGCGATGCAGCCGCTGATCGGCTTGCTGCTTGACCTCGGCTGGGAGGGAGGCGTGTCGGGTGGCGTGCGCTCCTACGGGTTTGCGGCTTACTCTGTAGGCTTCACGCTGATGCTGGCGTGGCTGCTTGCGGGACTTGCAGCGTTCGCGTTCGCGCGTGAGACGCATGCGAAACAGTCGGCTTGACGCGGTCGGAATCGGCGCATCATCATTGCCCGCATGTCATCCATCGAAACCACATTTCCCTCCATCGTGGGCTCGTTCGCCTGCGAGGTTCAATGGGGAGACTGCGACCCCGCGGGGATCATTTTCTATCCTACGTACTTCCGCTGGTTCGACGCGGCGACCTGGGCCTTGTTTGCATCGGTCGGCTTCAGCGCGAAGCGGATGCGGGCCGAATTGCGGGCCTTGCCGCTGGTGGGCGCCGACTGTCAGTTCATCCAACCCGCAGAGCAGGCGGACCGGTGTGCGGTCCGCTCTAAGGTCACGCGCTTCGGTGGAAAGTCGTTTGTGATCGCCCACGAGGTGGTGCGCGCCGACGGGGTCACGCTTGCACGCGGGACCGAGACCCGCGTCTGGGGCCGGCATGTCGATCAGGCCGGCTCGCCGATGAAGGGCGAGACCATCAGTGAAGAAATAAAAGATTTGTTCCGAGCCGGTTAATCGATACGCATTTCCTCAGCAACTCTTGCAAGGAGCATCCACATGTCGGCACGTGATTCAATGGACGTCGACCCTCCGTACGACCATCCGGCCTACAAGAGCACCCTGCTGCGCTCGCCCCGGCAGCCGATGATCCGGGTTGCACCGCATCCCGTCGAGGTCTCGGGCCCAGCGTTTCCGCGCAGCTACGTGAAGGAGTCGGAGGCGGACCTCACCACCTGGGGAAAGAGCGCGCCCCTCGGCGAGAAGATGATCCTGGTGGGCAAAGTGACCGACGAGGACGGCCGCCCGGTGAGAAATTCATTGCTGGAATTGTGGCAATGCAATTCTTCCGGCCGCTATGCCCATCCGGTGGATCAGCACGACGCGCCCCTCGACCCTAACTTTCTGGGGCAGGGAAAAGTGTTCACCGCAGAGGATGGAGGGTTCCGCTTCGTGACCATCAAGCCCGGTGCCTACCCGTGGAAGAACCATCCTTACGCCTGGCGCCCGGCGCATATCCACCTGTCGCTGTTCGGCAACAGCTACGCGCAGCGCCTGATAACGCAGATGTTCTTTCCCGGCGATCCGTTGCTGCCCATCGATCCTATCTTCAACAGCGTCCCCGACGAAGCGGCGCGCAACCGCATGGTCTGCGCGCTGGATCTGGAGCGCGGCATTGAAGAGGTGGCGCTGGGTTATCGATTCGATATCGTTTTGCGCGGGTCGAAGTCGACCCCGATGGGAGTCTGATCATGACCGGGAGAATGCCCTCACAAACCATTGGACCGTTTTTCCATGTCGGCCTGAAATGGGACGACGGAGACAAGGTCCTGTTCGCTGGAGCCGGTGAGCGGATCATCCTGACCGGCTGCGTGTACGACGGGAAGGGCGCGATCGTCGCGGATGCAATGATCGAAACGTGGCAGGCGGACCCTGCGGGCAAGGTGCCTGGCGAGGGGAATGGCGCCCGCCCGTACGGCTATAGCCGGGCGGCCACCGGGAACGACGGCTGTTATGCGATTGATACCCTGATGCCAGGTGCCTGCACGGGCCCCGGTGGCGAGAAATACGCGCCGCAGATCAATGTCACGATTTTCGCGCGCGGTCTGCTGAAGGCTGTTCGCACACGCGTTTTCCTCGCATCGCCTGATTCGATTGCCGAGGATCCGCTCGCTCGCGCGGCCGGGGCGCGGGTGGCGACGCTGATCGCTGTGCGAGACCCTCGTGACGCAAAAATATGGCGCTGGGATGTGCGCTTCCAGGGACAGGGCGAAACCGCGTTCATCGCTATCTAGCCCGTGCCGGGAGTGCGGCCCAGCACGTCTTTGGCTTCAGAGCGCGGGAACGATTTTTACCCGCAGGTCGGTAAGGCCCTCGATGTGCGCGAGCAACTCATCACCGGGCTGTACCGGCCCGACGCCCGCCGGGGTGCCCGACATGATGATGTCGCCCGGTTCAAGCGTGTAGTACTGGGACAGGTACTCGATCTGTTCGGGTACTGACCAGATCATGTCCGCGAGATCCGCCTTCTGGCGTTCTTTGCCGTTTACGCTCAGCGTGAGCGCGCCTTTGGAAAGATGGCCGACTTTGGCGGCCGGGGTCAACGCGGCACAGGGTGCGGCTTCGTCGAAGTTCTTACCGAAATCCCAGGGGCGCCCCTTGTCCTTGCCGACCTGCTGCAGGTCGCGCCGCGTCATGTCCAGGCCCACGCCATAGCCGAAAATATGGTTGGTTGCGTCTTTCGCCGGGATGCGCCGGCCCTGCTTGCCGATTGCAACCACCATTTCGGTTTCATAGTGGTAGTTGCTCGACTTCGCGGGGTAATGAACCTCGCCGCCGCTGGGCACCAGGGAGAATTCCGACTTGATGAAGAAGAAAGGTTGCTCCCGCCCGTCCCCGCCCATCTCCTTCTGGTGCTCTACGTAGTTGCGCCCCACGCAGAAAATGCGACGCACCGGAAAGCTGTCGGCCGAACCGGCGATCGGGAGCGCTGGTGGCGTCCAGAGGGGGATTGCATAAGCCATGATTGCCTCGTGTGGATGCTGACGTCAAAAGACGCCGAAAGGGAAGGGATTTTATTCTTTTCCGGCCAGTTCGCGCTCGAGGATTTCGCGCAGCTTGAAGCGCTGCACCTTGCCGGTTGCGGTACGCGGCAACTCCGCGATGGCGCGTATCCATTTTGGCCGTTTGTGTCGTGCGAGGTTCTGCTCGCAGGCCAGCGTCGCCGCCCGTACGGCCGCCTCGGGATCTCTGCCCGCCAAGACGTAAAGCGCGAGCCGCTCGAAACCCTCCGCATCGTTCACGCGCACGCACGCGGCTTCGGCTATCGCGGTCTGGGAGATGACTGCATCCTCGAGTTCGCCCGGCTGGACCCACTGGCCGGCCACCTTGATGAAGTCGTCGTCGCGCCCCTGGTGGGAGAAAAAGCCTTCGCTGTCGCGGATGAAAACATCCTTCGTGCAATACCAGCCGTCCACGAATTGCCTGCGCGAGGCGTCCGGCCGGTTGGCGTATCCCTCGCAAAGCGACGGATGGCGCAGCCACAGCACGCCCGGTTCGCCAACTGCCACCTCGGCGCCGTCGTCGCCCAGCAGGCGCGTCTCCACACCCGCGAGGGGGCGGCCTGTGCGCGAGGCATTGGACGTACCTGGCGGCGTCATCATCGCGACGCAAAACGTTTCGGACATCCCGTAGAGGGACAGGATCTCGCGTCCCGTGGCAGCCCGCCATTTCTCGAGGATCTGCGAAGGGAGCCGCTCTCCGGCGGCGACGAAGTAGCGAACATCACGGAAAGGGGCCAGCGCTTCGGGTTCGAGTTCCAGGAGGCGGCGATAGAAGGACGGGACGGAGAAAAACGCAGTCGGGCGATGGCGCGCGACGATCCGTGAGGTGCCCTGGATTGTTGGCATATCCGGACAAAGCACTGAGGCCGCTCCGATTGCCAGCGGACCCAGCAACGCATGCTCGAGCCCGTAGGCAAAGAAGAGCTTCGATGTCCCGAAAACCGTATCGCCAGGTTCCAGGCCCAGAATATCGCGCATTCCCGCGCCGGCGGGCAGGATATTCCGGTGTGTGTGGACGATCCCCTTCGGGTGGCCGGTCGTTCCGGACGAGTAGAGCCAGAACGCAGGATCTGAAGGCTGCATGGTGGCAGGCTCCATCATCGGGCTGGCGCTGGCAAAGGCGCGCTCCCATGTGCCCAGGTCGATGCAGCGCGAACCCGCGAACGCGCGGCATGCCGGCAGGAATTCCTCCTCGGCGAGGAACAACCTTGCCGCGCTGTCGCTAAACATGTGGCGATGGTCGTCGGAAGTAAGCTTTCCGTTGACGGCGACGGCCACTGCGCCCGCCCACAATGCACCTAGCCAGGCCTGGGCGAATGCTGGCGAGTCGCGCAGAAGGATCATGACCCTGTCGCCAGGTCTGGTGCCCAATGCGCGCCAGGCACCCGCCGCGCTCTTCACTCGCGTCGCGAGTTCGGCGTAGCTCACGGCATCCTCGCCACACAGCAGGGCAGTCCGCGCGCCATATTGCGCGAGGGCGGCATCCCCCAGCAGGGTGTGGGTCGCGTTCATTTACCGAACGATCATCGGGCGCAACAGATGGTAGTAGACCTGGGCGAAAACCGGTGCGCGCCAGAATAGCCTACTCGCCGGTAAGCGAGAAGATCAGGCGCAACCGGCGCGCGCAAGAACTGTGGAGAAAAAAGAAAGGGCGCCCGAAGGCGCCCAAATACCAGGAGGAGGATCCCGGGAGACCGGGACGCGCCGCTCGTCATGCGCGGCGCGTCCGCTGTCTTACATGTGGTACGCGCCCTCGCCGTGCGACGACACGTCCAGACCTTCGCGTTCCTGTTCCTCGGTAACGCGCAACCCGATCGTCAGATCAACCAGCTTGAAGGCAATGAACGCGACCACGCCCGACCAGATGATCGTGGTGATCACGCCGGTACCCTGGATCATGACCTGGTCCCAGATCGAATACCCGTCCGCGACCTTGTTGGCCACGTAGTCGTAGACGCCCGAGCCACCGAGGGAAGGCGCGGCAAACACGCCGGTCAGTAGCGCACCGGTAATGCCGCCGACGGCGTGCACACCGAACACGTCGAGCGAGTCGTCTGCACCCAGCATGCGCTTCAGGCCGTTGACGCCCCAGTAGCAGATAAGGCCGGCAAGAGCGCCGATGACGAGCGCGCCCATTGTGCCGACGAAGCCGCAAGCGGGGGTGATGGCGACCAGGCCGGCCACGGCACCAGAGGCGGCGCCCAGCATTGAGGCTTTGCCCTTGCCGATCGACTCGATCAGCGACCAGGCCAGCGTCGCCGCCGCCGTGGCAACCAGGGTGTTCAGGAAGGCCACTGCCGTCGTGCCGTTCGATTCAAGGTTGGAGCCGGCGTTGAAGCCGAACCAGCCTACCCACAGCAGGCACGCGCCGATCATCGTCAGCACCAGGTTATGCGGTGCCATCGACTCCTTGCCGTAACCCAGGCGCTTGCCGATCACGTAGGCGCCGACCAGACCAGCCACCCCAGCGTTGATGTGCACGACGGTGCCGCCCGCGAAATCGAGCGCGCCCTTCGCCCACAGCCAGCCGGCAGCAGCGGTAACCGCTTCCAGCGACTTGGCATCGGTGATCGCATCCGGACCATCCCAGTACCACACCATGTGCGCCATCGGCAGGTAGGCAAAGGTGAACCAGAGGACGAGGAACACCAGGATCGCCGAGAACTTCACGCGCTCGGCAAAGGCGCCCACGATCAGCGCCGGCGTGATCGCCGCGAAGGTCAGCTGGAATGCAACGAAGACTAGCTCCGGAATCGCAACGCCCTTGGAGAATGTGGCGCCGAGCGAATCGCCATTGACGCCGGCGAGGAACATCTTCGAGAAGCCACCGAAGAACGCGTTACCGCCGGTGAATGCCACCGAGTATCCATAGACCACCCAGAGCACGGCGATCAGGCAGAAGCAGACGAATACCTGCATCAGCACCGACAGCACGTTCTTCGAGCGAACCATCCCGGCGTAGAACAGGGCCAGGCCCGGGATGGTCATGAGGATCACGAGTACCGTGGCGGTGAGCATCCACGTCGTGTCGCCCTTGTCCACCTTGGGCTTCGCCGCTACGGCGGCCGGGGCCGCGGCAGCAGCAGCAGGTGCCGCAGCTGCAGGCGCGGCGGCCGGGGCTGCAGCTGTCGCAGCAGCCGGTGGTGCCTCGGCCGCGGGCGCCGCCGGCTTGTCCTGCGCAAAGGCGTTCCCGCCCAGCGAGAGCGCTGCCGTAAGCGCGATGTATGCAAAGATTTTTTTCATGTCCATCTCCCTATAGCGCGTCCGCATCGGTTTCACCGGTGCGAATGCGGATGACCTTTTCAACGTCGAAGACGAAGATCTTCCCGTCACCGATTTTTCCGGTGTTGGCCGACTTCTCGATCGCCTCGATCACCTGCTCGAGCATCTCGGTCTTGATCGCGACTTCGATCTTCACTTTTGGCAGGAAGTCGACGACGTATTCGGCACCCCGGTACAACTCGGTATGCCCTTTCTGCCGTCCGAAGCCCTTGACTTCGGTGACGGTGATCCCCTGTACGCCGATTCCCGACAGTGCTTCGCGCACTTCGTCGAGTTTGAATGGCTTGATGATTGCGGTTACCTGTTTCATGTTTTCCCCTTCGTGTGCGGCCGGGCCTCAGACCCGGCCGCGAATTACCGGGATCAGAACGACTTGCTGACCGACAGAACAACCACGCCCTTGCTGGCATCCTTGGTCTTGACGCCTGCGCCGAACGGGATCGAATTGACGAAGCAGTAGTAACCCGGGTTGGCGGCGTTGCAGCTTCCCTTGGCGTTGGTGTCGATATACGAGGCACCGAGGACCCATCCGCTGAGGTCCTTGGTCACGCCGATTTTCCAGTCGGTGTAGTTGGCGTTGGTCGCATCGGTGCCGATGCTCCAGCCCTTGAGGCGGAACGAGCCCACATGACCGTTCACACCCCAGCCGTTGCCCAAGTCATAGTTTGCCGACACGTCCAGATAGTTCGAGCCCTTGGTGCCCGGTTGCGAAAAGTAGTCACCGACCGAGTAAAAGTACTTCGCCGAAAGCCACTTCCAGGAACCGCCTATGTAGATTTCCTTGTTGTCGACCGTGCCGGTATGCGTGCGACCGCCGGCCCGCGGGTTGGTGATGGCAGTGCCCGAGGTCAGGTTCGCGTCTGAACCCGGGTAGTAGTAATAGAGGTAGCCGACATCGAGGCCGAAATCACCCCAGGATTTCTTCCATCCGCCGTAGAGGTCCATTTCGAGGTTTCCCGAGGGGAAGCCGGCGCCGGAACTCACATTGGAGTTCCAGTTGCCCAGGTAAATGCCGCTGGAGTGCGAATAATCGAAGCCGCCCTGGATTGCCGGTTTGGCAAAGGTCTGCGAGATACCGCGGAACCGGTACTCGCTGAACAGGCCGACGTTGCCTGTAAATGTGTGGTCAGAAGGGGCAGCTGCCGGCGCGGCAGACTGCGCTGAAGCAAAGCCGGGCAGCGCGGAAGCGGTGGCCAAAGATAGAGCAAGCAAGGTCTTACGCATGACGAGGTTCTCCCAGTTGAAAGGTTGCTGAGTCTCCTGAGCATCTTCCATGCCAGAACTAAAACCCCTAAATTTCAGAAGCTTAACTGAAGATATCGGGCGTCTTAGTCGGAGGTTGCACCGAAACAAGGCGAAGCTTGGGCGGCGCGCCCCGTACTGGTGCGATGATTCTCCGGCTGTGCTCCCTCTCCTTTGCGGCCGGATCAGCGTGCTAGACTTTCCCGCGCTTTCACACTTTCGGTTCCCGGTTTGCCCCGCCCACCGTGCCTGTTTCAGAGAATGCCCTCCGTGACCGATCCCAGACTGATTGACGAAATAGGCGACCGGATTTCCAAGGTCCTGGCCGCTTCGCCAGCGCGCGATGTCGAAAAGAATGTTCGGGCGCTCCTGTCCTCGTTTTTCGAGCGTTTCGATCTGGTGACTCGGGAAGATTTCGAAGTCCAGAAACGCATACTCGAGCGCGCTCAGGGACGCATCAGCGACCTTGAGGCGCGGCTTGGACAGTTCGAGGCGCGGCCCGGCGCCGGAGAGCCGCCCGCGTAGTCCCCGGCCAGCGGATGTAAACCCCCGCCCGTTTCCCCCGTTGATTGAAGTCGGGGCGCCCTTAGCGCCAGGAGGGCGCATGTCGCTTGCCGTGGTACGCAGCCGGGCGCTGGTTGGAATTCATGCGCCCGCGGTGACGGTTGAAGTTCATCTGGGGCCGGGTTTGCCCACGTTCGCGATCGTCGGGCTTCCCGATACCGAGGTGAGGGAATCGCGCGATCGCGTTCGTGCTGCGCTCAACCACGCGAGATTCGAGTTTCCTGCGCGCAGGATTACGGTGAATCTCGCCCCCGCGGATCTGCCGAAGGATTCCAGCCGGCTGGACCTGCCGATCGCGCTTGGGATCCTTGCAGCAAGCGCGCAGATACCCGCAAACGCGCTGTCCGGACATGAGTTTGCCGGCGAACTTTCCCTGACGGGCGAACTGCGGCCCGTGCGCGGCGCGCTTGCCATGGCGCTGGCAACCCGCGGCAGCATTTTTGTGCTGCCGTCACAGAATGCAGCCGAGGCTGCGTTGTCCGGTGGTGCCACGATCCTTCCGGCGCATTCGCTCCTGGAGGTCTGTTGCTACCTGCGCGGGGAAAGCCGGATCGAGCGGTACGTGGCGCAGGCAGAAGTGCGGGTCCCTGAGTATCCCGATCTCGCAGACGTGAAAGGGCAGGCGCATGCCAAGCGCGCGCTGGAAGTTGCTGCGGCCGGATCGCACAGCCTGTTGATGATCGGCCCGCCCGGTGCGGGCAAGTCCATGCTTGCCGCCCGATTTCCCGGGCTCCTGCCCCCGCTCGAGGAGGCCGAGGCGCTCGAGGTGGCAGCCATCCATTCGGCGGCCGGGAAGTTCACGCCTGCGCAATGGGGGGAGCGACCCTATCGGACGCCCCACCACACCGCCTCCGCGGTAGCGCTGGTCGGCGGCGGAGGCAATCCACGACCCGGCGAAATATCCCTTGCACACCGTGGTGTGCTTTTCCTCGACGAACTTCCGGAGTATCCGCGCAGCGTGCTGGAAACCTTGCGCGAGCCCCTGGAGACCGGCAGCGTGTCGATCGCTCGGGCGGCGCGGCACGCGCGATTTCCGGCTCGCTTCCAACTGGTCACCGCGATGAATCCGTGTCCCTGCGGCTATCTCGGCCATCCCTCGGGGAAGTGTCGCTGTACTCCGGATGCGGTTGCCCGCTATCGCGGACGTCTGTCCGGTCCCCTCGCAGACCGGATCGATCTGAAGATCGAAGTGCCCGCGCTGGCGCTCGAAGAGTTCAAGCTGTCCGACGCCGGGGAAAGCAGCGCATGCGTGCGGGCAAGGGTCGAGGCAGTGCGTCGTGTGCAGCGATCGCGTCAGGGCTGCGCGAACGCGTTGCTCGGCGTACGTGAAACCGAGCAGCACTGCACACCGGACGCTGAAGGTGACGCGCTGCTGCGCATGGCAATTACGCGGCTTTCGCTCTCAGTGCGCGCTTATCACCGCATCCTGCGTGTGGCGCGCACCATCGCCGATCTGGATTTCAGCGAAAGCGTATCCGGGACCCATGTGGCCGAAGCGATTCAGTATCGGCGTCTCGACGCTGCGTTCTGATCCGCGCTTGCTATAGTTCCCCTATCACAATGGCTACCTACGCGATCGGCGACGTGCAGGGCTGCATGCGCGAACTGGAAGCGCTGCTCTCTGCGTGCGCGTTCGACGTAGGGCGGGACCGCTTGTGGTTTGTCGGAGACCTGGTCAACCGGGGTCCCGAGTCTGCGGAGGTCCTGCGCTTCGTCAGGGGCCTCGCCGACCGGGCTACGGTCGTTCTCGGGAATCACGACCTTCACCTGTTGTGCGTAGCAGAAGGGCTCGCAAAGTCGCGCGCCGACGACACGCTTGAAGAAGTGTTAAACGCACCCGATTGCGAAGAGTTGCTCGGCTGGTTGCGCACGCGGCCCTTGCTGCACGTCCAGGACGACGCGCTTCTGGTCCATGCCGGTTTACTGCCGCAATGGAGTGTGGACAGAGCGCTTGAGCTGGCAGGCGAAGTGGAAGCCGAGTTGCGAGGGCCGCGATACCGGGACTTCCTTTCTCATTTGTACGGTAGCTTGCCAAATGTGTGGAGCGAGGGACTCGTTGGCGCGGACCGGACACGGGTAATCGTCAACGCAATGACGCGGATGCGTTTCTGCTCCGACATGGGGGTGATGGAGTTTCGCGCCAAGGGCGGGCTCGACACGGCACCGGTTGGATATGGGGCGTGGTTCGATGTGCCCGGCCGCATGTCGGAATCGCATACGCTGGTGTGCGGCCATTGGTCGGCGCTCGGCCTGCGCCTCTCACCGCACCTGCTGGCGCTCGATACAGGGTGCGTATGGGGTGGCTCCCTCAGTGCGGTCCGGCTTGAAGACCGAAAGCTGTTTCAGGTGGCGTGCCGCGAATGCCATACTCCGTACGGTGACTGATCCCGCTACCCAGCACCACACAGACAACGCCAGAGGATTGCGCAAGATGAACGAATGCATATTCTGCAGGATCGCTGCAAAGCAGATTCCCGCCAGTGTCGTCTACGAAGACGCTGCTACGATCGCGTTCATGGACCTGGGACAGGTGAATCCGGGTCATGTCCTAGTGGCAACCAAGGCGCATGTCGAGAATGTCTTTGGCTTGGACGACGAACTTGCGGGGGCCGTGTTTCGAACCGCTGCGCGCGTAGCGCGCGCCTCCCGGGCGGCATTCGGCGCGCCCGGAATGAACCTGTTTCAGGCCAACGGGGCAGCAGGTGCGCAGACCGTCTTTCACTTTCACGTCCATATCCTGCCGCGCTGGGAAGGCGACGGGATGCGGCTGGAGTGGCCGGCCAGGAATCCGCCGCGCGAGGAGTTGGAGGTGCATGCCGAGAAAATACGCGAGGTGCTGCGCTAAGGGACTTCACGACCCCGCGGGATTACCAGGGCGAGTAGTCGAACTCGCGCTTGAACCGGTCGACGATTTCCTGCGCCTCGAAGCGGTGGTTCTGGGCGCCGCGGTGCTCGATCTTGATCGAACCGAGCAGTGCGCCCAGGCGCCCTGTGCTTGGCCAGTCCCAGCTCCGTGAAATTCCGTAGAGCAGGCCGGCGCGATACGCATCACCGCATCCGGTGGGGTCAAGGATCTCGGCTGCTTTCACAACGGGAATTTCGTGCTTTTTTCCGCCTGAAAAAACGATCGATCCTTGCGCGCCTACGGTAAGGACAAGCGCCTTCACATCGCGCGCGATGTCCTCCAGCGTGCGGCCGGTTTTATCCTCCAGCATCTTGCCTTCGTAATCATTTACCGCGACATAGTCTGCGATGGAGACGAACTCGGTCAGTTCGGCAGCCGAAAACATCGGTAGTCCCTGACCCGGATCGAAAACAAACGGGATCCCTGCAGCCGCACATTCGCGCGCGTGGTTCAGCATGCCATCCTTGCCGTCCGGGGCAATGATGGCGAGCGTCGCCCCCAGGGTCGCGTCGATACGGTTCTCGTGCGCGAAGTTCATTGCCCCGGGATGGAACGCGATGATCTGGTTGTTATCCAGATCGGTGGTGATAAACGCCTGCGCGGTGAACTGGCCGGCAATACGCTTCAGGTTCTCACGGCCGATGTCGAGGGATTCAAGCCGCTTGAAATAAGGGTCGATGTCCTCGCCGACCGTGGCCATCACCAGCGGTTCACCGCCCAGCATCTTCAGGTTGTAGCCGATGTTCGCTGCGCACCCGCCGTACTCTCGCCGCATCTCGGGTGTGAGAAAGCAGACATTGAGGATATGCAATTGGTCGGCAAGAAGGTGGTTCTTGAACCGATCGGGGAACACCATGATGGTGTCGTATGCGATGGAGCCGGTGATGAGTATGCTCAAGGGGAACTTTCAGTTTACTTGTTGCGGGAATCCTGGCAGCGCGAAGGATAACTCAGCTGCCAGAACAGAGAGGTGCTTGCGGCCGGGCAGGGGTAGAAAAGAAACAACTGGTAGCCGGTTGCCGGCAGGTTGCCGGTTTCAAGGTGGATGCGGACCGCCTCCTCGCCACCGCCGGGAATTCCCTGGGTCCGCATGGCGCTTTTCCGCTGCAGGTATTCACCCGGCTTGAGGACGCGCCGGATCACTGCGCGGTCACCCTGGTCGGTAAGGGTCAGCTCAAGGTCCGGATATTCCTGGGCGAACGGCGCGCGGTTGCGCAGGAGGGCGTTGAGGACAATCACCCCCGCGCGCTTGCCGTCCGCCTGGAGATCGGAAGATTCGATGCTCATCAGGTCAGCCCGGCGAGGCAGGCGCATTTCGCAGCCGAGAGAGTCGCAGGCAGTCTCAAGATAGCTTCGCGTGACCGGCAGCAGCACTGCGATTTCGCTGCGAAAGTGCAGGGCCGCCTGCCCTGCAAGCGCGGCCAGGCCAAGCACGCTGAGCACCGACCATAGCAGCACATAGCGGGAACGCGGGCGCGGCGTGGCGAGGAATTCGGGCAGCGAAGACACCGGCGCAGCGTCGACGGCGGCGCCGTCGACCGCAGTGCCATCGACTGCAGTGGTATTGACCTTGGCGACCTCTCCTCCAGCGGCATCGGGCGCCGTGGCGTCGACCTCGGTAGTCTCAGTGGCTTCGGCCTCCAGTGGGCTGACCTCCGCGGCGTCAACTTCTTTTGTGGTGACCTCGACGGCAGGAGCGATGGCGAAAGCGTCAGGAGGCGAAGTTTCTGCCGCGACGGCCGGCTTGTGTGGCGGGATGTCCTTGGTCCTGGGGTCGAACAATCCCATCTGCGGGGAAGGTTCGGCCGGCAGCGCTGCGATGGCTTCTTCCGTGAGCAGGTTCGCCACGCCGTCGAATATCGCCGCACACTTTCCGCAGCGCACTCGACCGCCTCGCGCAGACAGTTGTACCGGCAGCGCCCGGAACGTTGTCGCGCAGGAAGGGCACCGGGTCACGAGGCTCATCGGCGCTCTCCCGTCATCAGGATCCAGCCGTCCTCGCGACTGGCCACTTCGAGAGCGAAATGCGGCGCATAGGCCCGCGCAACCTCCTCGCTTTGGGATTCGAGGATACCGGACAGCGCGACACGACGCGTGCAGTTCGCCGAGATCAGCGGCGCCAGCACCACCAGGGGGTTGGCGAGGATATTGGCGACGACAATGTCCGCGGGCAGGTCGGGCATCGAATCCGGAGTGAAAAAATGCACGTCGACTTTGTTCTTTGCGGCATTCTCCTCGGCGGCCGCAAGCGCCTGCGGATCGATGTCGACGCCGATGACCCGGCGAGCGCCGAGACGGGCTGCAACCACGGCCAATATACCGGAACCGCACCCGTAGTCGAGCACCGAATCCGCGGTGCTCAGCGCGCCTGCGAGCCAGCGCAACATCAGCCGGGTGGTGGGATGGCTCCCCGTGCCGAACGCCAGTCCCGGGTCGATGGAGATATTGATGGCTGCGGGGTCGGGCGGCACGCACCAGCTCGGCACGATCCACAGCGTGTCGGTGATGGGTATGGGTTCGAACTGCGACTGCGTCGACCTGACCCAGTCCTCGTCCTCTACCGTAGTCACTCGAAATGCCGGCGTCTCGAGGCCGCAGGCCTCGGCGGCGGCCGCGACCAGTTCCGCCGGGTCCCCGTCAGAGGCAATCAGCGCGGTGAGTACGTTGCGTTGCCAGGCGCGCGGCGGGCTGAGTCCGGGTTCCCCGTACTGCGCAGATTCCTCGCGCGTTCCCGCATCCGCGTCATCGCAACTGACCGACAGCGCGCCGGCTTCGAGCATGGCGTCGGAAAGCGCGTCGGCGGTTCCGGATTCGGCATCAAGTCTGATCGCCAGCCAGGTCATGCGGCTGGCGCCTACTTGGCGACCTTCTTTTTCTCCTGGGCAAGCTTTTGCTCAAGGTAGTGGATGGATGCGCCACCCTTGATGAAGCCCTTGTCGTTCAGGAGATCCTGATGAAGCGGAATGTTGGTCAGGATGCCTTCCACGACCATTTCAGAAAGCGCGATCCGCATGCGGCGGATCGCCTGCTCGCGGTTGGCTCCGTACGCAATCACCTTGCCGACCATCGAATCGTAGTTGGGCGGCACCGTATAGCCCTGATAAACATGCGAATCGACGCGGATGCCGGGACCACCTGGCGGGTGGTATGAGGTTATTTTTCCCGGCGAAGGAGTAAACCTGTATGGGTCTTCGGCGTTGATGCGGCACTCCAGCGCGTGTCCCCGCATCTCAATGTTGCGCTGGCGGAAAGGCAGCTTCTCGCCGGCCGCGATCCGGATCTGCATCTGGACGATGTCGATGCCCGTGATCATTTCGGTCACAGGGTGCTCGACCTGCACCCGGGTGTTCATTTCAATGAAGAAGAATTCGCCGTTCTCGTAAAGAAACTCGAAGGTGCCGGCGCCGCGGTAGCCGATCTTCTTGCACGCTTCCACGCACCGCTCGCCGACTCGGTCGCGCAATCGCGGGGAGAGGTCAGGAGCGGGCGCCTCTTCGATGACTTTCTGGTGGCGCCGTTGCATGGAGCAGTCGCGCTCGCCCAGAAAAACCACATTCTTGTGCTCGTCGGCGAGAATCTGGATTTCTATGTGTCGCGGGTTCTGGAGGAACTTCTCCATGTAGACCATGGAGTTCGAGAAGGCAGCCTGCGCCTCCTGCCGGGTCAGGCTGACCGCATTGAGCAGGGCTGCCTCGGTATGCACGACGCGCATGCCGCGCCCGCCGCCTCCGCCGGACGCCTTGATGATGACGGGATAGCCGACCTTGCGCGCACTCTTGACGATCTCGGCCGCATTCTCGGGAAGGGCGCCTTCGGACCCCGGGACGCAGGGTACGCCCGCCTTGATCATCGCCGCCTTGGCGCTGACTTTGTCACCCATCAGGCGGATGTTCTCTGGGTAGGGTCCGATGAATGCGAAGCCGGATTTTTCCACCTTGTCGGCGAAGTCAGCGTTCTCCGACAGAAACCCGTAACCGGGGTGGATCGCCTCGGCATCGGTCACCTCTGCCGCACTGATAATGGCCGGGATGTTGAGGTAGCTCTGGCTCGCGGGGGCCGGCCCGATGCACACCGACTCGTCCGCCAGCTTGACGTACTTTGCTTCGGTGTCAGCCTCCGAATGGACAACAACGGTCCGTATGCCGAGCTCGCGGCAGGCGCGCTGGATACGCAGCGCAATCTCGCCGCGATTGGCGATGAGGATCTTTCCGAACATTGGCATCAGGCGATCAGGAAGAGCGGTTGCCCGTACTCAACTGGCTGACCGTTCTCCACCAGGATGGCGGTCACCGTTCCAGACTTGTCGCACTCAATCTCGTTCATCAGCTTCATCGCTTCGATGATGCAGATGATCTGGCCTTCCTTGACGCTCTGGCCGATTTCGGCGAACGGCTTTGCGTCGGGGGAGGGGGTGCGGTAGAACGTGCCGACCATGGGTGACTTGAGCGCATGACCTTCCTGCGCGGCTTCCGCTGGCGGGGCCGGAGGTGCGGCGGCACCCGCGGGACTGGCCACGACCGCCGGGGCGGCTGCAGGCATTGCCGGTGCGGAAGGGGCCGCCAACGGGACGGAGCCGATTTTGACTATCCTGACCTTCTCCTCTCCTTCGGTGATCTCCAGTTCGGCGATCCCGGACTCCTGCACCAGGTCGATCAGTTTCTTCAGTTTTCTCAGATCCATGGGGTTACTCCTGGCCGCGCAGCAGCACGTAGGCAAGCGCAAGGTCGTAACCCCTGCTGCCCAGACCGCAAATGGTACCGACGGCAATGTCGGATACAAACGAACGATGCCGGAAAGGCTCTCGGGCATGAACATTGGAAAGATGGACTTCGACGAAGGGGATGGCAACACCTGCCAGCGCGTCCCGGACTGCGACGCTGGTATGGGTGAACGCCGCGGGATTGATGACGATGAAGCCGACGCCCTCACGTCCCGCCTGCTGTATACGATCTACCAGGGCGCCCTCGTGATTGCTTTGGAAGCATTGAACCTCTACCCCGGCGCCCTGGGCAGCCTCGACCAGGCGCCCGTTGATGTCGCCCAGAGTTTCCCAGCCATAGATCTCCGGCTCGCGGGTGCCCAGCAGATTCAGGTTTGGCCCATGTAGAACGAGCACAGATTTTACTTGCGTAGAAGGTGAAAATTTCAAGCTTTTCCCCGAAGTTGGGACCATTTTACAGGATTAAGCCGACACAATCCTGAATCGGCGATACTGCTGGATTATCAGCTTGTTAGCATCGGGGTGACCAGACTCTCTATCTTCGCCTGGGTGACAATGCCGAGGTTTCGGTGAACCAGCGCACCGTTGCGGTCAAGCACGATCGTGAATGGGAGACCGCCGCTCGGGTTGCCCAGCTTGCGCATCAGGTCGAGGGCTGCACTCCCAGAAACAAGCACCGGGTAGGAGATCGGGACGCTGGCAGTAAACTCTGACACTTTAGCCGCCTGATCGACGGCAATGCCGATAAATTCGACACCAGATGGAAGAAGTTTTTCCCGCGCAAGAACAAGCGCCGGGATCTCCTCGCGGCATGGCGGGCACCAGGTCGCCCAGAAGTTGACCACAAGGATGCGCCCGCGCCAGTCATCCAGCGTGCGCTTCTTGCCCGCCAAGTCTGTGAACGGGCTGCTGCGCAGAGCGCTGGTATCCGCTGGCTGCAGCAGGTCCGTCAGGCGGGGCCCGAAAAAAACCCCGGCACCGGCGGCAAGAATACCGGCACCGAGCAAGAGGGAGGCTTCGCGCCGGCTAGTCACGGGTTTCGGCGAGCAAGGCACTGACCTCAGGGATGCCGGCGCGATCCATGACGCGGCCGATCTGGGTCGTTTTCAGGGTGATGCGCTCGTCACGGGAGTCGAAGACCGAAAGCCTGACCGGCGCACGCTCCCAGTCCAGTTCCAGCACCGTGATCGAACGCGCACGGTCGCCGGAATACCGTCGCGCGTCCGCCGAGCTGAACGCAATATTACGGTTCAGCAGGAAGATTTCGACGTCCTTGTCACTGTCGGGGAATAACTGTAGTTCAATGTCCGAATACGGGCCCGCAATCCCCTTGAGGACTGGTCCGGTGAGGTACGGGCTGAACTCTTCCAGTTCGCGCATCATCGACAACGCGATCCTGCGCAGCTCCCGGATCCGGTCCGGGTGTTCAACGGATTGGTACAGGTCCAGATAGGCGCGCAGTTCGGTTTCGATCTCATCATTGCCCGGCAGGCTTTGTTTGTCGGTGGCGCCGAGTTGGCGGGCCGCTTTTCGTTTTGCGAGGGCGAAGTTGTCGATCCCTCCCTCGGCCATGATGCGTGCCGCAGCGGCCGCGATGGCGGCGCGCATGCCATTCTGCCTGGGCCGGATACGACTCATAGTAAGGTCAGTGGTTCACGCGAGCGGCGAATGATACCCCGACCAGAAGGGCGTGGTTAAATCGACTACAATCTGCGCTTTTTCGCGGCACGTTTTCGGCTGATGCCTGCGCGACACCTGCATATTCTCGGTATTTGCGGCACGTTCATGGGCGGGGTCGCTGCGCTTGCCAAGTCGGCTGGTTACCGCGTCACCGGCTGCGATTCGAACGTCTACCCGCCCATGAGCGATCAGCTGAGGTCGCTGGGCATTGAATTAGTCGAAGGGTTCGATTCGGCGCAGATGTCTTTCAAGCCCGACATCTGGGTTATTGGAAACGTCGTTGCCCGCGGGAATCGGCTGATGGAAGCAATCCTCGACAGCGGGGAGCCCTATACCTCCGGCCCGCAATGGCTTTCAGAAGCGGTTCTGAAAGATAAGTGGGTGCTCGCTGTTTCCGGAACTCATGGCAAAACAACAACTTCTGCAATGCTGGCTTGGATTCTCGAGGACGCAGGCCGGGATCCGGGATTCCTGATCGGCGGGGTTCCGCGCAATTTCCCGGTTTCGGCGCGATTGACCGGATCTCCTCTGTTCGTCATCGAGGCGGATGAATACGACACGGCTTTTTTTGACAAGCGTTCAAAATTTGTCCATTACCGGGCGAAAACCGCCATCCTGAATAACATAGAGTTCGATCATGCCGATATCTTCAGCGATCTTGTTGCGATCGAGCAGCAATTTCATCATTTTGTCCGAACCGTTCCGGGGCAAGGACGCTTGATTGTTAACGGACGCGATGCGGCGATCGCGCGGGTCATCAAAATGGGTTGTTGGACACCCGTGGAGCGTTTCGGGTGCCAGGGTGGATGGCAGGCCGGCGAGCCGGATCGTGATGGCAGCTTCGAGGTTCGTCTGCGTGGCGAACCCTTGGGGCAGGTGCGCTGGGGCCTCTCTGGGGATCACAACCGGCAGAATGCCCTCGCGGCGATCGCGGCGGCGAATCACGCCGGTGTGGCTCCCGGCTGCGCTATCACTTCGCTCGAGCGCTTCAAGAACGTCCGGCGCCGCATGGAACTTCGCGGTACCGTGCGCGGCGTCTCGGTCTACGACGACTTTGCCCACCACCCCACCGCAATCGAGACAACGCTGGCCGGACTTCGCCAGAAAGTGGGACAGGCGCGCATCCTCGCGGTGCTCGAGCCGCGCTCCAATACCATGAAGCTTGGGGTCATGAAGAACGCGCTGCCGGCAAGCGTGGCCCTGGCCGACCGCGTGTTTGTTTACGCCGCCGATCTCGGTTGGGACGCAGGTGCGGTGTTTGCGCCGCTCGGCGACCGTGCTATCTGTCGGGACGACGTTGGGGCGCTGGTGGAGGCGATCGCCACCGAGGCTCGCGAAGGCGACCACGTGCTCGTCATGTCCAACGGCGGGTTCGCCGGTATACACGCAAAGCTGCTGGAACGCCTGGCCGGATGATCATCTACCTGCATGGCTTCAACAGCGCACCTTCTTCACACAAGGCGCGCAGCATGCATGCTTACATGGAGAAGCGCGGCCTGGGTGATGGGTTCTTCTGTCCGGCGCTTCCCCATGACCCGCGCGAAGCGATCGCTCTTCTGGAAAAGGAACTGGGAAAGTACGCCCCGAATTCGTTGACCCTGGTCGGCAGTTCGCTGGGCGGCTTCTACGCCACGTGGCTGGCGGAAAAGTACGGCTGCCGGGCAATACTGATTCAGCCGGCGGTCTTCCCCCATGTCGGGTTGGCATCGTACCTCGGTGTGCAAAAGAACCTTTACACCGGTGCGGAATACGAACTTACGCGCGCGCACCTGGAAGGCTGGCGCCGGCTCGTGGCCGACACAGTGGATCCCGAGCGCTACCTGTTGTTGCTCGAAACCGGCGACGAAGTACTGGACTACCGGGATGCGGTGAGCAAGTACGAGGGTGCACGGATGGTGATCCGGCCGGGTGGGGATCACATGATGCAAAGTTTCCTGGAGCACCTCCCGCGCATGCTCGCATTCGCGGGATTCGTCGTTTCCTGATCCGCTCCGCGGGAAATGGGGCGGGCAGGCGGGCGCGCTCACGCGTATCATTCGGCCTTTTAGATTGCCAGCCATGCATCTCCTTTACGAGGAAGACGGCGACATCAAGGTCGGCACAGTGCTTTCGCCGGGCACGGCCTCCTACCAGATCGAGAGTCCCCACGGTCGCCGGACGAAGGTAAAAGCGTCGAACGTGCTGCTCTCGTTTGACGCGCCGCCCGCCGCTGAACTGATGGCGGGTGCCCAGTCCTATGCCGACAGGCTGGACGCAGATTTCATCTGGCAGTGCGCTGGGCCGGCTGAGTTCGGATTCGTCGATCTGGCGCGCGAGTATGTTGGCCACGAACCCGACGCGGTAGAGTCGGCTGGCCTGCTGCTTAAGCTGCATTCGGCGCCGATGTATTTCTACCGGCGCGGCAAGGGTCGCTTCCAGGGCGCCCCGGAGGCGACCCTCAAGTCAGCGCTTGCCGGCATGGAGAAGAGGCGGCTACAGCTTGAGAAAGCCGCCGAATTCACAGCACAACTGGTGCGCGGTATTTTTCCCGAAGAGTTGCTGCCGATGCGCGACGCGCTTCTCTACAAACCGGACCGGAACCGGATCGAGGCAAAAGCGGTGGATGCAGCCTGCAAGGAAACCGGACTAACGGTGGCAAAGCTCTTCGAGCGCGCCGGTGCGCTGCCGTCCAGCCAGGACTTCCACATCAACCGGTTTCTGCTGGAATTCTTCCCCGCAGGAACAGGATTCCCGCCGCACGCGCCGCCAGACCTGCCGGACGAACTCCCGCTCGCGGAGACGCCCGTGTATTCGCTCGACGACGTGGGAACCTCCGAGATCGACGATGCATTTTCGGTTCGGCGTGTTTCGGACGACGAATTTCGCATCGGGGTCCACATCGCCGCCCCGGCACTGGGTTTCACGCCCGGCTCCCAGATCGATGCAATCGCGCGCGACCGTCTGTCCACCGTCTACATGCCGGGACAGAAAGTAACCATGCTTCCGCCAGACGCTATCGCGGCCTTCTCGCTTGACGCGGGCACTGAACGCCCTGCGGTGTCGATCTACTTCAACGTTGCTGTTGCCGACATGTCGATCCGGGGACACCATTCCCGGCTGGAGCGAGTCACGATAGCGAAGAACCTCCGCCATGCCGACTACGCTGCGCTCAACGAAAGCCTGCCGGAAGGCCGTAAGGCCGGTCTCGAATACGAGGAGGAACTCGCAATCCTGTGGAAATTTGCCAACGCGCTTGAGGTCCGGCGCGGCAAGGCGAGCGTGAATGCGAACCAGATCGACTACAACTTCAGCGTCGATGGCGAGCGCATCAGCATCACCCCGCGCAAGCGCGGCGCGCCGCTGGACAAGCTGGTGGCCGAGCTGATGATCCTCGCCAACTCCACCTGGGGCGGGTTTCTTGCCGAACGCGATGTTGCGGCCCTGTATCGCGTGCAATCCTCTGGCAAAGTGAGGATGAGCGTGCATGGCGAGGCACACGACGGGCTGGGAGTTTCCTGCTACGCCTGGATGAGTTCCCCGCTACGCCGCTACATCGACCTGCTAAACCAGTGGCAGTTGTCGGCCAGCTTGTCCGGCCGGCGCGCCCCGTTCGCGCGCAATTCCGACACCCTCCTCTCTGCGCTGCGCGCGTTCGAGGTGGTCTACGCACACTACGACGAGCAGCAGCGCGAGATGGAGCGCTATTGGTGCCTGCGCTGGCTGCTGCAGGAAAACGTGTCGCGCTCGAATGCGGTGGTGGTTCGCGAGGGACTGGTGCGCATTGAAGGCCTGCCGCTGGCCGTGCGCGTACCATCCCTGCCCGATCTCGAGCCCGGTACGCGCGTGATCGTGGAAGTGGGCGAGATCGACCTGATCGACAAGAGCGTCGCATGCATCTGGCGCGAAACCCCCGATGCACGAGCGCTTGCGGAGGCGGTGGAGGCTTCTCAGGAGGCCTTGTAATGGGCCTACAATATCCCGTCTTCCACCTGCGAGGCACCATTGTCGGCCGGTAGCGCGCCCACTGTCGCAACCACCGTCGCGCGGGTTCCCGCGCAACTGCACGCGCACCTCGCCGGGACCTGGGCCGGCATGGATCGCCAGTCGCGAATGCTCGCGGCCAGCATGGGGATTTCCATCCTGCTGCACGGGCTGCTTCTCTCGTTTCACTTCAGGTTTCCCGATGCCCTGAGATCGGCATCGACGCAGCCTCTCGAGGTGATCCTGGTCAACGCCAAGACCACGGAGAAGCCGGTCAAGGCCCAGGCACTCGCACAGTCCAACCTCGATGGAGGCGGGAACACCGACCAGGAGCGGCGGGCGAAAACCCCGACGCCCGTTACCAAGGCCCCGCACCGCGGAAAGGATCTCGCGGACGCGCAGCGCAGGGTGCAGGAACTCGAGGCGCAGCAGGAGCGCCTGCTCGCAGCGGCAAAGTCGGCGACAAACAGCATCCCAGCCGAGCTGCCGAAACAAAAATCACCAGAGGAGGCACAACCCCAGCCCTCGGGACGCGACTTGCGCGAACTGGCGCTTGCGGCCATGAAGCTGCAGGGACAGATCGACAGGCGCCACGAGGAATACCAGAAGCGCCCCCGCAAGCAGTTCCTAGGGGCGAACGCATCGGAATACCGGTTTGCCCAGTATGAGGAAGAGTGGCGCAACAAGGTTGAGCGGGTCGGCACTATTAACTACCCGGCCGAGGCGCGCGGCAAGCTGTACGGCAGCCTGCGTCTTGAGGTAACGATCCGGCCGGATGGCAGCGTGGATTCGGTGAGGCTTGAGCGTTCGTCCGGGCTGAAGTTACTTGACGATGCCGCGTTCCGTATCGTGCGCATGGCCGCGCCTTACGGTGTGTTCCCTCCCGATATCCGCAAGGACACCGATCTTCTGGTGATCACCCGCACCTGGTTTTTCGGCAAAGGCGATGAGATCTGGACCAAACGGGAGTAAGCACGTGTCCGACCGCTATGCCGTAGTCGGGAATCCGGTCGAACACTCCAGATCGCCCTGGATCCATGCGCGCTTCGCACGCCAGACCGGCGAAGACATCGACTATGGCGCGCTGCTTTCTCCGCGCGAGGAGTTCGCCCGGACTGTGCAGGCCTTTCGGGTCGCGGGTGCGAAAGGCGCAAATGTCACGCTGCCGTTCAAGGAGGAGGCGTACCGGTTGTCCGGCCGGCTTTCGGAACGCGCGCGCGCGGCAGAGGCAGTCAACACGCTGTCGTTCCACGGGGAAGATGTCCACGGAGACAATACCGACGGATGCGGGCTGACGCGCGATCTTGCCGGCAACCTCGGCTTCAATATGGCAGGCCGCCGCATCCTGCTGCTAGGCGCAGGCGGTGCTGCGCGTGGCGTCGTGCTGCCCCTGATGGAGGAAAAGCCGGCGGTTCTTGTGATCGCCAACCGGGATGTCGCGAAGGCGCGCGCACTTGCCCGCCGGTTCGGCGGAATTTCCGCCTGCGCCTACCCGGACCTTGCCGGCGAGCAATTCGACCTGGTCATCAATGCGACATCCGCCGGGCTTGCCCAGGCCACGCTGCCCCTGCCACCAGGGCTTTTCGCGGAGGGATCGCTCGCCTACGAAATGGTCTATGGCCGGCGGACGGAATTCATGCGCCAGGCGCAGGCCGATGGAGCTGCGTCGACTGCGGACGGTCTTGGCATGCTGGTGGAACAGGCGGCTGAATCGTTCTACGTCTGGCGGGGCGTGCGACCGGAGACTGCGTCGGTGCTCGCCTCACTTCGCGCGGCCTGAGGGCGCATGGGCTTGCTGCGGTCGGCCGGCAAGACACTCTTCTACGCGCTGGGCGCAATTCTGCTTGCCGTGCTGCTGGTCCAGGGCTGGTTTTTCGCGCACGTGTGGTGGTGGTCGACGCACAATCCCTCCACGACCGCCTTCATGCAGGCGCGGCTTGCGAACCTGCGCCAGAAAAATCCGAAGGCAGTGCTCAGGCAGACGTGGACCGGCTACGACCGCCTTTCCGTCAACCTGAAGCGCGCAGTGATCGCTGCGGAGGACGCGAAGTTCGTAGACCACGAAGGCTTCGACTGGGAAGGCATCCAGAAGGCGCTGGAGAAGAACGAGAAAAAAGGCAAGGTCGTTGCGGGAGGCTCGACCATCAGCCAGCAACTCGCGAAGAACCTGTTCCTGTCGGGAAGCCGCTCGTGGCTCAGGAAGGGGGAGGAGGCCGCGATCACCTGGATGCTCGAGTCCGTTATGGAAAAGCGACGCATCCTCGAGCTGTACCTGAACCTTGCCGAATGGGGCAACGGCGTGTTCGGTGCCGAAGAGGCGGCGAGGCACTACTTCGGAATACCTGCCGCGCAGCTTTCCGCGCAGCAGTCAGCCTGGCTGGCGGCGATCCTGCCTGCCCCCCAGCGCTATGACCGGAACCGTGGCTCGGCCTGGATCGCGAAGAAGACAGACATCATCCTCGCGCGCATGCCCGCGTCCCAGATCCCCTAAAGCCGGCTGGCCGTCCGTGCGGCACGCGATCGGCCGGTATACTAGGTGGACAAAAAGCTAACTTCTAATTGCTCTCTCGCACGCGGCGTTCCTATGCGGATATTGCGCTCCATCGGTTATCTGTTCATGGCCCTCGTCCTGGCGGGCGGATGGGCCTTTATCTATTGGCAGTCGAGCTCGGGCGCGCTGTCTGCGATAGACGCAACCCGCGTGGTGCTCGCCGAATTGCGTTCGATCGATGCAGGCTGGAACCAGCAGCTGATGAACACGCGGATCGTCACGGGTGTGGAGCCGACCGGCACGGCCGCTTCAGCGCCTGAGACGGCCCTCCCTGCGCCGCCGGTGGGCGCGCGCGCGAATTACGTCTCGTCCCGGTATCTGCAGACGCATGCGCGGCTCGAGAGCCGCGCGCTGGTGCTGGGCATTCCCGGCGCGGGTATCCAGCTCGCGACGCTGAAACGGGCGTTCGGAGACAAGGAGAATCTGCTCCGGCGCTACGCAGAGATCCTTGCAGAGCGCCGTGACGCACTTCGCACCGAGCCCGCGGACCCTGCCAGGCTCGCCGAACTCAGCGCCGTTGCAGAAGCCGTATTCGGCCAGGCGTGGCTCGCCGAAACCGGGCCTCGCCTCGACACACTGGGACGGGCCGTCGATGCTGTTTCCGACCGGGCGCTTGGCGAAGCCGAGCTGTATCGCCTCGCGCTGCTTTACTACTCTGGATTTCTCCTCGCTGTGCTCGTCTTCCTGTCCTGGAATCTTGCCCAGCGTGGGCGCCAGATCGAGCGCATCAACAGCCAGCTGCGCGACGCCAACGAGTCCCTGGAAGCCCGTGTTGTCGAGCGGACCAGCGAACTTTCGGCCACGCTCGCCAAGCTAAAGGAATCGGAGGCGATGCTGATCCAAAGCGAAAAAATGTCTTCGCTCGGACAAATGGTGGCTGGGATCGCGCACGAGGTGAACACGCCGCTCGCGTATGTGAAATCGAGCCTTGAGGCGGTAGCGCGCAGCGTGCCGGAGGCAGGTCGATTGGCGCAAGAGACGCACAAGCTGCTCGCATTGCTGTCGGCCGAAGGGGTTGACGAAACGGACCTTGCCGCACAGTTTGCGCTAGTTCAGGACGTACTCGACAAGCTGGGCGCGAGCACAGAAGGGCGTGGCGCCTTCGAGGAACTGCAGAGGCTTGTGAAGGACGGCCTGTTCGGCATCACGCAGATCTCAGAGGTGATCTCCAACCTGAAGAACTTCAGCCGCCTGGATCGCGGGAATACTGCCGAATACGACCTGCGCGAAGGCATAGAAAGCGCCATCCGCATCGGCCATGCGCACTTGCAGAACCGCGTGTTGCAGAAAAATTTCGCTGCCATTCCCCTGGTCTCCTGTTCCCCATCACAGATCAACCAGGTGATCCTGAACCTGCTCTCCAATGCAGCGCAGGCCACCAGCGACTCCGAGGGCAAGATCACGGTGAGCACCGGCCTGCGCGATCCGGAGCATGTGGTGGTCACAGTTGCCGACAACGGCAGCGGCATTCCGGCGGACGTACTGCCGAAGATCTTCGACCCGTTCTTCACGACCAAGCAAGTCGGCAAGGGCACGGGCCTGGGATTGTCCATCTGCTACAAGATCGTCGAGAACCACGGCGGCAAGCTGGAGGTTCAGTCCACCCCGGGACTTGGAACGTGCTTCAGTCTGGTGCTCCCGATCAAGCCGCCCGCGACGGCGGGGGCCTAGCCGGACATGGCGCCCGAGCAGGTTGGCAGGTACCGGATCTCCGGGGAGTTGGGACGTGGAGGCATGGCGGTCGTGTATCGCGGCACCGACCCGGTCATCAAGCGCTCGGCCGCGCTCAAGGTGATCCGCAAGGCGGACCTTGAGCCCGGGGAGGGAGCGTCGATTCTCGACCGGTTCAAACGGGAAGCGCAGGCTGCCGGCAGCCTGCAGCATCCGAATATTGTAGGAATCTACGAGTACGGCGAAGATCAGGAATACGTCTGGATCGCCATGGAACTGGTAGAAGGCCGCTCGCTGCGCGACCACCTGCTCGATGGATGGCGCCCCGACCTTGCCAAGCTCCCTGCCGTCATCGAACAGCTGCTCGAAGCGCTCGACTACTCGCACGCCCACGGCGTGGTGCACCGCGACGTCAAGCCGGGAAACGTGTTGATCAGCAGCATGGGTGTGGTCAAGATCAGCGACTTTGGCATCGCGCGGATCGAGCGTTCCCACCTTACACAGGCAGGAGAACTTCTCGGAACCCCGTTCTACATGGCGCCCGAGCAGTACGAAGGGCATGAGGTCGATGAGCGCACCGACATCTATTCCGCCGGTGTGATCGTCTATGAAGTGCTTTGCGGCCACCGGCCGTTCGATGGGCAGGGTGGAAACCTGATGCGGCAGATACTCCTCGACCCGCCGCCGCCGGCCTCGACCCATGAGCCACGCCTGCCAATCACCATCGACATGGTGCTCTCGAGGGCGCTGGCGAAGAAGCCGCAGAACAGGTATCGAGGAGCGCGGGAATTCCTCGACGCGCTGCGAAAGGCGTTTCCGGGCGACAAGCCCGCCACGCCGGATGTGACGCAGCCGGTACGAAAGGCCGGCCTCGCCGGGAAGGCGGGTGCTTTACGCCGGGCGCTGGGTACGACCGGCGTGAAAGGCGCGGCGGCGGAGCCGTCTTCCCCCCTGGCCGAGGGAGTGGCACCGGTAGCGTCTGGCGCGCCCTACAAGCCAGCCGTGCGTCGTCCTGCCATCCTGTTCGTCGATGACGAGGAGCGGGTGCTGAATGCGCTAGCCTACCTGTTTCGCGACGTCTATGAAGTCGAGACCGCGAGTGGCGGTGCGGCCGCGCTCGAGCAGCTGCAGGCGCGGCGGTTCCATGTGCTGGTGAGCGATCAGCGCATGCCGGAAATGGTCGGTGTGGAGTTGCTGCGCCAGGCCAAAGGCGTCGCACCCGGGACGGTGAGGCTCCTGCTGACCGGGTACTCGGACCTTGCCGCCATTGTCGGCTCGGTGAACGAGAGCGAGGTTTTTCGTTTTGTCTCCAAGCCATGGAATGAAGAGGACCTGCGCGCCACCATCGCCGAGTCGGTCGAGGTCGCGATCGCCCTCGAGGCCGCTGCTGCGGCCGGACCTGCGGCTGCGCTGCCGCCGAACGCTGCCGTGCTGGTGATCGGCGACGGCGCCGTCGGGCGCGCGGTGCGCGAGCTGGCCAAGGGCGCCTACACTGTATTCGATGCGGCAGGCACGGACGCGGCGCTCGAGGTGCTGGCCACCGAGGAGATTGCGGCGCTCATCTGCGACGTCGACAGCGACGATGCCGGCGACCCTGCGGCGCTGCTGCGGATACTCAAGAAGCAGTCTCCCCAGACGCAGCTCATCGCCATTTCGGCGGCCGCCGATTCCGAACTGGTCATCAGCATGATCAACGAGGCGCGTATCTACCGGTTCCTGAAAAAGCCGGTGAACTTCTCGCTGCTGCACACGGCCCTCACGGCGGCCCTGCAGCGCTACGCGAGGCTGCTGAAGTCACCGGCGATGCTGCGCATTGAATCGGCAAAGCGGGCGAGGACGGCAAAGCAAAGCAGCGCGGAACGTACGATACTTGGCCGCCTCAAGGCGCTGGGAGGGCGCTTTGCGGCGGTCTTGAAGGGCTGAAAATCCCGCTGTTGGCCGAGGTGTTTTCCGCCGAATGCGCGCGGCCATGCACGATTCCGGGTTTCGCGCGCCGCATCATTTCTCTACAATGCCCGCTCCCTCCTCACCGGCCCCCGCGGCCCGGGCATGAGCGCCATGGCCGATCTCGCCAACCGGCTTGAAATCGAAGATCTGCGAGACAGCCTGCGCGAGGTGCAGGGGCTCTTGCATCGCCACAAGCTCGTCGAGGATCTCGTCGCGCGGCAGGATATGCCCAGGCATGATCTTGTCGAGCAGCTGGTGCACCGGCAGCACCTGACCGAGCTGCGCGGCAAGATCGACCGCCTGCACCCGGCGGATATCGCGTTCGTCCTCGAATCCCTGCCGCTCGATGAGCGCCTCGTGGTGTGGGACCTTGTCAAGGCGGATCGCGACGGCGAGATCCTGCTGGAAGTCTCGGATGCGGTGCGTGAGTCGCTCATCGCAAGCATGGATTCGGAAGAACTCGTCGCTGCGGCCGAGACGCTGGAGGCCGACGAGCTCGCTGACCTTGCGCCGGACCTCCCCGAGGATGTCTTCCAGGACGTAGTCCAGTCCCTCCCGCAGGCTGAGCGTGAGCAGCTGCGCGCAGCAATGTCCTATGCAGAGGGCTCGGTGGGCGCACTGATGGATTTTGAAATGGTGACGGTACGCGAGGACGTCACCCTCGAAGCGGTGACCCGTTATCTGCGCCGGCTCGACGAGCTGCCCGGGCAGACCGACCAGCTTTTCGTCGTCGATCGGCAGCGCAACCTCAAGGGCTCGCTGCCGCTTGCGCGCCTGATCGTCTCCGACCTCGAGTCCGAGGTCGGGAGCGTCATGGTGCCGGAACTCATCACGCTCGACGCGGAGGACGGCGCAGACGACGCGGCCCAGGCGTTCGAGCGCTACGACCTGGTGACGGCGCCGGTGGTGGATGCGGCCGGCCGCCTGATCGGCCGGCTCACGGTCGACGCCGTGATGGATTACATCCGCGAATCCAGCGCCGAGCAGGCCCTCGCCGAGGCCGGCCTGCGCGAGGAAGAGGATATCTTCGCGCCGGTATGGGACAGCTTCAGGAATCGCTGGGCGTGGCTGGCCGTGAACCTGGTGACGGCGTTCATTGCTTCGCGCGTGATCGGCGCGTTCGAAGGGTCGATCCAGAAGCTCGTAGCGCTGGCCGCGCTGATGCCGATCGTAGCGGGGATCGGCGGCAACTCGGGAAACCAGACGACGACGATGATCGTGCGCGCTCTGGCGCTCGGCCAGTTGCAGGCGCACTACTGGCGAAAATTGCTCCGCAAGGAGCTCGGCGTGGCGCTTTTGAACGGGATGGTGTGGGGCGGGCTGCTGGGCGTGCTTGCCTGGATGCTCTACGACAGCATTCCCCTGGGGGCGGTCATGACCTTGGCCATGACGCTTAACCTCGTGCTTGCCGCTTTCATGGGCGTTGCGATTCCCTACGCCCGCGAGAAAGTGGGCCGGGATCCTGCCGTCGGTTCCAGTGTCCTGATTACCGCGTGCACTGACTCCGGCGGCTTCTTCATCTTTCTCGGGCTGGCGACGCTAATCCTTCTCTAGCGCGAGAGTCCCCGCACCCGGCACTGGCTATTTGGTGAGCAATAGCAAGGATTCGCGTGCAGCGGCAAGCGTTGCCTCGATCTCGGCGGGGCCGTGCGCGGCGGAGACAAAGCCCGCCTCGAACGCGGACGGGGCGAGATAGATGCCGCGGGTCAGCATTGCGTGAAAGAAACGGTTGAACTGCTCTTTGTCGGACGTCATCACTTCGGCAAAGCTGGTTGGCGCCGCGTCGCGGAAATAAATACCGAACATGCTTCCCACCGACTGCGCTGCAAAGGGTACGCCGGCGTTCTTCGCCTCCCGCGCGAGCCCCGTGACGAGCGCACGCGTCGTTTCTTCCACTCGCGCCGTGAAGCCGGGTTGCGAAACGAGCTTCAGCGTGGCCAGCCCGGCCGCGACGGCGACCGGGTTGCCCGACAGGGTGCCGGCCTGATACACCGGCCCAAGCGGCGCGATCTTCTCCATGATTTCGCGCCGGCCACCGAATGCGCCGACCGGCATGCCCCCGCCGATCACCTTGCCCAGCGTCGTCAGGTCCGGCTGGATCGCATAGCGCGCCTGCGCGCCGCCCAGCGCGACGCGAAAACCCGTCATCACCTCGTCGAATATCAGGACAGCGCCATGTTTCGTGCACTGCGCGCGCAGCGTTTCAAGGAATCCAGGTTGCGGGAGGATGAGGTTCATGTTTCCGGCGACCGGCTCCACGATCACGCCGGCGATCTGCGCGCCATGCGTGGCAAACAGCGCCTCGACCTGGGCGCTGTCGTTGTAGTCGAGTACCAGGGTGTGCTTCGCCACGTCTGCGGGAACCCCGGCGGAACTCGGATTGCCGAAGGTCAGCGCGCCCGAGCCCGCCTTGACCAGCAGGCTGTCCGCGTGGCCGTGGTAACAGCCTTCGAACTTGATGATCTTGTCGCGGCCGGTATAGCCACGCGCCAGGCGGATTGCGGTCATCGTCGCCTCGGTCCCGGAGGAAACCAGGCGCACCATTTCGATCGACGGCACCAGTTCACAGATCAACTCCGCCAGCTCGATCTCGGATTCGGTGGGCGCGCCGAAAGAAAGCGCACGGGAAGCCGCGGCCTGCACGGCCTCGACCACCGCGGGATGCGTATGGCCGGCCACCATCGGGCCCCACGAACCGACATAGTCGATGTAGCGCGCGCCCTCCACATCCCACAGGTGGGGGCCAGACGCGCGTTCGAAAAAGCGCGGTGCGCCGCCCACTGCGCGAAACGCGCGCACCGGGGAATTGACCCCCGCTGGTATGCGCTGCTGGGCGCGCAGGAAGAGTTCGTCGTTGCGGTTGCTCATGCGTGAATATTCCCGAAAAGGTTCTGATACCGGGCGGCACGGCCGGCGATGTCCGCCGCCCCGAAAAGACCCGAAATGACGGCGATGCAATCCGCGCCTGCCGCAATCACTGTGGCGGCGTTTTCTGTGGTGATGCCGCCGATTGCCACCAGCGGGACCCCGAGCCCCCTGGCCATGCTGAACAGGTCGAGCGGTGCGCGCGTCGCGCCCGGCTTGGTGACCGAGGGGAACACGCTTCCGAACGCGACATGGTCTGCCCCGGCGGCAACCGCCGCACGCGCGGCGGCCAGATCGGCGTAGCACGAAGCGCCGAGCAGTTTCCTGCCGAGCTGGCGGCGTGCCGTCGCGATTTCGCCGTCGTCCCGGCCCACATGCGCCCCGTCGGCATCAATGACTGCAGCCAGCGCGACATCGTCATTGATGATCAGTGGGACGCCCTTCGCGCGTGTCAGGCGCAGTAGCGCTCCGGCCTGCTCGGCGCGCAAGGCAGCGTCGGCCAGCTTGTTGCGGTATTGCAGTACGCAGATGCCCCCATCGAGCGCCCGCCCGACCATGCGCAGCAGCGCCTCGGTGGAAGCGGTATCCGGTGTGATCGCGTACAAGCCCTTCACGAGTCTTCCCTGCCCGTGTCGCGAACTTCACTGCCCTAGCCCTCGACTTCGCGCGCCCAGAAGAACCGGTCCGGAAGGTGCTGGCCCATGCCTGGGCGGAACCCGTGCGCCAGCGCCTGCCAGGTGTACTCCTGCGCTTCGCGAACCGCCTCGGGGATGTCGAGCCCGTTGGCAAGCGTGGCGGCAATCGCCGAGGCCAGCGTGCATCCCGAACCATGGAAGCTGCCGGGGAGC
>JBBQVP010000026.1:0-33064 GCA_038211455.1 Burkholderiales bacterium | reverse complement strand
CGGCTGACATGCAGGTGGAACGCGGAGAGGTCCTGCGCCGGCAGGTAGAGAACCATCGAGACCAGCGGCGCGCTCTGGCGCAATGTGCCCAGCGCGGCGATGCGCTGGCCGCGCAGAAGGCGGACGAGTATGGCGGTGGTGTCGGTGTCCATGTGCATGATTGTAGTATCCTCGCCCCCGACTCTACGCGGACAATCACACGCCTTGCGCTACGAACTCCTGGTCGGCCTGCGCTATACGCGCGCCAAACGCCGCAACCACTTCATCTCGTTCATCTCGCTGATGTCCATGGCGGGCATCGCGCTGGGCGTGGCCGCCCTGATCGTGGTGCTCTCGGTGATGAACGGGTTCCAGAAGGAACTGCGCACGCGCATCCTCGGGGTCGCCTCGCACGTGCAGATCTCGGGTCCGGATAACCGGCTGCCCGACTGGGAGGCGGCGGGGAAATCGGCCGCGCAGAACCCGCATGTCGTGGCGAGCGCGCCGTTCGTCAATGCGCAGGCGCTGTTGTCGTTCGGCCAGGCGGTGCGTGGCACGGTGGTTCGGGGCATCGTCCCGGCGCAGGAGGAGAAGGTCGCCGAGATCGGCTCGCACATGCGTTCCGGGCGGCTCGACGCGCTGCAGCCGGGCGGGTTCGGGATCGTGCTCGGCGCCGAGCTCGCGCGCGCGCTCGGCGTGCTGACGGGCGACAAGCTGGTGCTGATCGCGCCGCAGGGGCAGGTAACGCCGGCCGGGGTGATGCCCCGGCTGAAGCAGTTCACCGTGGTCGGCATCTTCGAGGTCGGCATGTTCGAATACGACTCGGGCCTCGCGCTGATCGACCTGCAGGACGCGCAGCGCGTATTCCAGATTGGCGACGCGGTATCGGGAGTGCGCCTGAAGCTCGACGACATGTTCGCCGCACGCGCGGTGTCGCGCGAGATCATGACGCGCCTGGACAGCAGCACCTTCGCAACCGACTGGACGCGCAGCCACGCGAATTTCTTCCGCGCCGTGGAGATCGAAAAGCGCGTGATGTTCATCATCCTGCTGCTGATCGTGGCGGTGGCGGCATTTAACATCGTGTCCACACTGGTGATGGCAGTCACCGACAAGCAGGCCGACATCGCGATCCTGAGGACGCTGGGCGCCTCGCCAGCGGGGATCCTGCAGATCTTCGTCGTACAGGGCGTGCTGATCGGGGTGATCGGCACACTGATCGGCCTGGTCGGCGGGGTCCTGATCGGCCTGAACGTCGACGTGGTGGTGCCGGCGCTCGAGCGCCTGTTCAGCGTGCAGTTCCTCTCCAAGGACATCTACTACATCAGCGACCTGCCCTCCGACGTGCAGTGGTCCGACGTGGTGGTGATCTGCATCGTGTCGTTGTCGCTCTCGCTGATCGCGACCCTGTACCCGAGCTGGCGCGCCTCGCGCGTGAACCCGGCCGAGGCGCTGCGCTATGAGTGACACGCTGAACCCGGTGGCCGGAACGGACGCTGTGCCGGTGCTCGCGTGCACGGGGCTTGCCAAGACCTACGCCTCGGGCCCGCTGAACGTGCGCGTGCTGGCGGGCGTCGATCTCGAAGTGCGGGCAGGCGAGCGGATCGCGATTGTCGGCAAGTCCGGCTCGGGCAAGAGCACGCTGCTGCACCTGCTCGGCGGGCTGGATGTGCCCAGCGCGGGGAGCGTGCGCGTGCAGGGACGCGACCTGTCGACCCTGGGCGAGGCCGAGCGCGGGCATTTCCGCAACGCCACCCTCGGATTCGTCTACCAGTTCCACCACCTGCTGATGGAGTTCACCGCGCTGGAGAACGTCGCGATGCCGCTGCTGATCCGCCGGATGGAGCCGGAGAAGGCGTACGCGCGCGCTCGCGAGGTGCTTGAGCAGGTGGGCCTGGGCGCGCGGCTGGAACACCTGCCGGGCGAACTCTCGGGCGGAGAGCGCCAGCGCGCCGCGTTCGCGCGCGCACTGGTGACCCGCCCGGCCTGCGTGCTGGCGGATGAACCGACCGGCAACCTCGACACCAGCACCTCGGACGCGGTGTTCGAGACCATGGTCGGGCTCTCGGACACGCACGGCACGAGCTTCGTCCTGGTCACGCACGACCTCGCGCTGGCGGCACGCACGCAGCGGATATTGCGCCTGGAAGACGGCATCCTCAAACCCGCGGCGTAGGCGTACGCGGTGGAATTCCTTTCGGTACTGATTTTCCTGCTGCTGTGCTCGGTCGGGCTGGGGTGGCTCGCGCGCCGTGCGGGCGTGCCGTATCCGATCGCGCTGGTGATCGGCGGCGGCGCGGTCGGGTTCGTGCCCGGTCTGCCGCAGTTCGAGTTCGACCCGCAGTTCCTGCTGGTCCTCGTGCTGCCGCCCATCCTCTACCAGGCGGCGCTGCTGACCTCGTGGCGCGACTTCAAGGCCAACCTGCGCCCGATCGGCATGCTGGCGATCGGCCTGGTGATCGTGACCACGCTGGCGGTCGGGGCGACGCTGAAGTTCCTCGTGCCGGGCATGCCCTGGGCGGTGGCGTTCACATTCGGCGCCATCGTCTCGCCGCCCGATGCGGTCGCTGCGACCGCAATCCTGTCGCGCCTGAACATGCCCCGTCGCATCGTCACGGTGCTCGAGGGTGAGAGCCTGGTCAACGATGCTTCGGGCCTGGTGATCTACAAGTTCGCGGTGGCCGCGGTGCTCACCGGGATGTTTTCGCTCGGCAGCGCCGCAGTCCAGTTCGGCGTGGTTGCGGTCGGTGGGGTCGTCATCGGGATAGCGCTGGGTTTCCTTTTCGTGCGCATCCACCCACACCTCGGTGACGCGTTCATCGAGGTGCTGGTGTCGATGGCGGTGCCCTATATCGCCTACATCCTGGCCGAGCATGTGCACTGCTCGGGTGTGCTGGCGGTGGTCGCGGCGGGCCTGTTCCGCGGGCGATTCTCGCCGAAGATCGTCTCGGCAGAAATGCGCATCCTCGCGCGCTCGGTCTGGAACATCCTCGTGTTCCTGCTGAACAGCCTGATCTTCATGCTGATCGGGATGCAGCTCTCGCAGATGCCGAGCCGCCTTACCGACTATTCGCCGGGCGACCTCGCGCTGTGGTCCGCGTGCGTCAGCGCGGTCGCGATCCTGGTGCGCATCCTGTGGGTTTACCCGGCGACCTGGATCCCGCGCTGGCTGTCGCGCAGCCTGCGCGAGCGCGAGCGCGCGCCGCCGAACCGCGAGCTGTTTATCGAATCCTGGTGCGGCATGCGCGGCATCGTATCGCTCGCGGCCGCGCTTGCCCTGCCGGTGACGATCGAGAGCGGCGCGCCGTTCCCGCACCGCGACCTGATCATCTTTCTCACCTTCGTCGTGATCCTGGTCACGCTGGTCGGGCAGGGCCTGACGCTCGCCCCGCTGATCCTGCGCCTGCGGCTCACCTCGGACACCAGCGTGGCGGACGAGGCGCGCCACGCGCGCACCGACATGGGACGGGCCGCGCTGGCCGCGGTTGAGCACACCGCCGCGATGGAAGGCGCGGCGCCGCACGTGGTTGAGCGCGTGCGCGCCGAATTCGCCGAGCGGCTCGCATTGGCTGCGAAAGGTGCAGAGGGAGAGGTCGCGGCCGGCGCGCTGGAAGCCGAGCAGGCACGCCGCTTGCGGATGGCAGCGATTCGCGCCGAGCGCGCCGAACTGATCCGCGTCTGGAAGGAAAACCACATCAGCGACGACGTGCTGCACGAGCTCGAGGAGGAACTCGACTACCAGGAGTCGCGGCTTTAGGCGGCAGTTCGCTTAGAATCGGCCGATGGGCCTTGGGTCCGAATTACTCGCGGGGCACGCCGCTGATGGAGAAAATCATGCGTCTGATCGGGCTGGCACTGCTATCACTGCTGTTTTTCTGCGGCGCGGCCGCGGCGCAACCCGTGACACCGCGCTCGATGGGCCAGACACTCTACCTGCCGATCTATTCCCATATCTGGCACGGCGACCTCGATAGCCGGGGCGAACCGACGCGAACCTTGATGTCGGTGTCGATCAGCATCCGTAACACCGACCCGGCGCGGCCGATCCGCGTGCTGGCTGCGCAGTATTACGACGGCGAGGGCAGGAAACTGCGCGCCTACCTCGCGGCGCCCCGCGTGATCCCGCCGCTGGGCACTTTCGAGCTGTTCGTTCCGCGCGGCGACGATACCGGCGGCTCGGGCGCGAACTTCGTGATCGCCTGGAAGTCGGATGCCCCGGCCAGCCCGCCGGTCGTGCAGGGCTTCCATGCCAACCTGCCGGCAGGGCGCGCGATCGCGTTTACCACGACAGCCAGCCCGATTCCGCCCGAATAGGGCGCGATCGGCGCCCGGTTTGCGGGCCCGTCTCAGCCCGAGACCAGCTTTTCGAGTGTTCCGCGCGCCTCGGGATTGACCATCACCACCAGCGTGGTACCCGGGCCGATCGCGAATTCGGGCGGTGGATTGAACGTCCACTGGTCCTTGAAGCGGGCCGCGAGCAGGATGTAGTCGCGCGAGGCACCCATCAGGTCGCCCAGCGCGCGCGGCGCAAAATCCTCGGGGATGCGCACTTCCTCGACCCGCAATCGATTGTCCGAGCGCAGCATCTCGTCGAGGAAATTCACCACCCCGGGCCGCACCATGCTCGAGGCGATGCGCATGCCCCCGGTAAAGTCGGGCGAAACGATGGCATCGGCCCCCACGCGTTTCAGCTTGTCGATGTTGCGCACCTCATGGCAGCGGGCCACCACGCGCAGGGCGGGATTGAGTTGCTTGGCCGACAACGTGATCAGCAGATTCTTGCCGTCGTCGCCGGTGACGGCAAACAGGCCCGCAGCGCGCTCGATGCCGGCGCGCCGCAGGATGTCGTCGTCCGAAGAATCACCGTGCAGCGCGAGGGTGGACGGATATTTCTCATGGAATGCCTCGATCGCGGGCTGGGCATCCTCCACGGCGACAAAGGGGCGTTCGGTGACATGGAGTTCGTGGGCGACGTTGGTCCCGACGCGCCCGATGCCGCAGATGATGTAGTGATTGCTGAGCTTGTCGATCCGGTCCTGCATGCGTCGCCTCCTGAGCACATCGTTGAGGTCGCCTTCGAGGATGAAGGCGGTGAGTTTCGAAGTGGCGTAGGTCACGGTCGCGATCCCCACGCTGGCGATGACCATCAGGAAAACGCGGCCGCCCGGACTATGGGTAAGGTCGATGGTCTCGCCAAAGCCGATCGTCGCGACGGTGATGAATGTCATGTAGATGCTGTCGAGGGCTGTCGCCTTGTAGTCCGAGACAACCCAGAAGCCGGTCGAGCCGACCAGCAGCACCGCGACGAACATCAGCAACGGGTTGCGAAAGGCCCGGTAAAAGCGAACCGGCAGGCTGGTCGGAGAGAGCCGCATCATCCGGTCTGCCGCTTGCGGCGGCGCGCGCGCCAGGCGAGCATTACGTGCAAGCGCCAGGCGATCATCACGCCAAAGTATCCGACCGCAGCCAGGGTCAGCGCGAGGGCGAGCAGGCCGACGAGCAGCGGCTTGCCGAGCGACAGCGTCCAGTCGAGCATCGCGCGCATCGAATCGATGAGGTGGAGCCAGTCCATCTCGAACTCCCCCAGCCTTGCGGGCGGGCCGTTGCCGCCGATCAGCAGGCGCCCGTACTCGTAGGCAAGCAGGTACAGCGGCACGATGGTCAGGGGATTGGTGTACAGCGTCATCAGCAGGGCCACCGGCAGGTTCACGTGCAGTGGAATCGCCAGCGCGGCCGCGGTCAGCATCTGCAGAGGCCCGGGGATCAGGCCTGCGAACAATCCCACCGCAACCCCGCCGGCCACCGAGTGGCGGTTCAGGTGCCACAGGTTCGGATGATGGAGCAGGCCGCCAAACCGGCCCAGCCAGCGATGCTCGCGGATCGAGGCGCTGGTCGGCAGGTACTTGCGGAAGTATTTGCGCGGCATGCGCCGTCGGGCCGTCAGCCGGATGCGGGCAGACGCGTTGATTGAGTCTGTCCATTCTACGCGGCCCGCGCATGACCGCTGCGATCATTGCTTTTGCATTCGGCGTCTGGTGGCTGCAGCAGCAGGCCATGCTTCCCGCCATCCCGCCGCACGCCGCATGGCCATGGATCGCGCTGATATGCGCGCCGTTCGCCTGGTTTCCCCGCCTGCGGCGCGTCGCCTGGCCCGTGGCGGCGTTCGTGCTCGGGGTCGCGTGGTCGGCCGGTAGCGCATATCAGCGCATGGCTGAGCGACTCGCGCCCGAACTTGAAGGCCGCGACCTGGTGGTCTCAGGCGTGGTGTCGAGCCTGCCTGCGATCGGGGAGAACAGCGTGCGCTTCGAGTTCGACGTCGAGTCTGCGCCGCGCAGTGCAACGCGGTTTCCAAAAAAGATCCTCCTGGCCTGGTATGGGGGGCGGCCTTCAGGCGCGGGGGTCGCACCGCCAGCCGAAGGCAGCGACCTCCCCGTGGTACACCCGGGAGAGCGCTGGTCGTTCACCGTGCGGCTGAAGCGGCCGCACGGCAGCGTCAATCCGCACGGATTCGATTTCGAAGCCTGGCTGCTGGAACGCGGCATCGGCGCGACGGGTTACGTCCGGCCGCGCGGCGGGGAAGTATTGACGGGCCAGCGCGACAGTTTCAGCGATCGCGTCGAGCAACTGCGCGAATCGGTGCGCGATCGCTTCCTTGGTGTGCTCGGCGAAACGCCCGAGGCAGGGGTGCTGGCCGCGCTCGCGGTGGGCGATCAGCGTGCGATCGACAACGCAGACTGGCGTCTCTTCAGCCGGACAGGGGTGACGCACCTGATGTCGATCTCGGGGCTCCATGTGACGCTGATTTCCGGCCTTGTCGCGGCGATGGTTTCGTTCGGCTGGCGACGCATCCCCCGGCTCGCGCTGCATTTCCCTGCGCGCAAGGCGGCGGCAGTTGCCGCCACGCTGGCAGCGCTCGCCTACACCTTGCTGGCCGGCTTCGGCATACCGGCGCAGCGCACCTTCTTCATGGTCGGCGTGGTCGCAGCCGCGCTCTGGTCGGGGCGGATCTCTTCGGCGACGCGTGTGCTTGCGCTGGCGCTGCTGGCCGTCCTGGTCGCAGACCCTTGGGCGGTGCTTGCGGCGGGCTTCTGGCTCTCATTCGGGGCCGTGGCGCTGATCTTCTATCTTTCCCAGGGATGGACTGCGCGGGCGGCCAGTCCCGGGGAGGATGCCAGCCTTGCGCCCCGGATCGTCCCGCACTGGCTCGTGGAATGGGGGCGCATTCAATGGGCGATCACGGTCGGGCTTGCGCCGGCCACGCTGCTGCTGTTCTCGCAGGTGTCTCTGGTCGGGCCGCTCGCGAACGCGGTCGCCATTCCGGTCGTGAGCATGGTCATCACGCCGCTGGCCTTGGTGTGTGCGGTCATTCCTGTCGATGCGCTCCTTCAGCTTGCGGCTTTGCTATCCAAGTGGTTGCTGGAATTTCTCGCCTGGTGCGACGCGCTTCCCCTGGCCCAGTGGCAGCAACCGGCGCCGCCGGCCTGGAGCGTGCTGCTCGCGATGGGCGGCGTCCTCTGGCTGCTCGCGCCGCGCGGCGTGCCGAACCGCGTCATCGGCCTGGCGTTGTTCCTGCCGGCGCTGCTTGTGCCGGCCCCGCGCCCGCCGCCAGGCGAGGCTTGGATCACCACGCTCGATGTCGGACAGGGACTTGCGGTCCTGGTGCGCACTGCCGGGCATGCGCTCCTTTACGACGCGGGTCCGGCGTACGGTACCGAAAGCGACAGCGGCCAGCGCATCATCGCGCCTTACCTGCGCGCGGTCGGCGCCACGCGGCTAGACCTGATGATCGTGACGCACAACGATGCCGACCACAGCGGCGGCGCGTTGTCGGTCATGCAGTCGGCGGAGGTTGCGCGATTCCTTTCGTCGCTCGAGCGCGACAACCCGATCGCGCTGGCTTCAAGCGATCCGGGGCGTTGCGCGCGCGGCGAACGATGGACGTGGGACGGCGTCGAGTTTGCGCTTTTGCATCCTGCGCTCGCCGATTACGCCGACGAGCGCCTCAAAATCAACAACCGGTCCTGCGTGCTGCGGATTGCCACCGGTCGCGGCTCCATGCTGCTTACCGGCGATATCGAAAAGCGGGCTGAAGCCCTGCTGCTCGCGCGCGAAGGGGAGGCTTTGCGCGCCGATGCCATGCTTGCGCCGCACCACGGCAGCCGCACCTCGTCGACCGCCGCTTTTCTCGCGGCTGTGAAGCCGCGCGTGGTCGTGGTTCCCGCGGGGTACCGCAACCGGTTTGGCCATCCGAAGGCGGATGTGCTGGAGCGCTACGCTGCGGCCGGGGCCGAAGTGCTGCGTACCGATCGCGACGGGGCGGTCCACGTCCAGCTGGACGCCGGGGGAATGCGCGCGCAGGTGGAGCGCGCGGCCCGGCCGCGCTACTGGCACGCGGCCCGCCTATAATTCCCGTGCGGTGCCGTCCAGGCCGTGATCGCGCGCAAACCCGCACGCAAACCTTGAGGAGGCAATCATGGCAAAAGCAGGCGAGGGTGTTTACAGAGTCACCGAAGTCATTGGATCCAGCCCGACTTCGTGGGAGGACGCAGCCCGCAACGCGGTCAAAACCGCGTCGAAATCGCTGCGTGATCTGCGCATCGCGGAGGTAACCAAGTTCGACGTCAAAATCGAGAACGGCAAGGTCGCGGCGTTCCGCACCCGCCTGTCGCTTTCGTTCAAGTACGAAGGTTGAGTCTTTCAAACGGGCCGGATGGAGCGCGAGGCGCCTGTCCGGCTCCTTTTTTTGACGGATGAACATGGAATCGAAACCGCAGTCCGAAAAACGCAGTACGAAACGCAGCGTGCAGTGCCTTTCACCCAAGGGCCTGCACCGGATGAGTTACCTCGAGTGGGGCGACCCGCGCGCGGACCGCGTGCTGGTGTGCGTGCATGGCCTGGGCCGCTGTGCGCGCGACTTCGATTCCCTGGCAGTGGCGATGTCTGACTGCTACCGGGTGGTGTGCCCGGATGTCGCCGGGCGCGGGGATTCCGACTGGCTCGCCGATCCGATGCTCTACGGGATGCCGCAGTACGCTGCCGACCTCACAACGCTGATCGCGCGGCTCGATACCGAAAAGCTGGACTGGGTCGGCACCTCGATGGGCGCACTGATCGGCATGGGGCTGGCGGCGCAGCCGGGGTCGCCGATCGCGCGACTGGTGATGAACGACGCGGGCCCGGTGGTGACCAAGGTGTCGCTGGAACGCATCGCGACCTACTTCGGGATGGCGCCGACGTTCCCGGACCTGGGGGCGGCGGTAAAGTACGTGCGCGCGGTCAGCGCCACGTTCGGCCCGCACACGGATGACGAGTGGAGCTTCCTGACTGAGGTGGCGGTTCGCCAGCAGGCTGACGGGAGTTTCCGGTTGCACTACGATCCGCGGATTGCCGAGCCGTTCAGGAAGGCCATGCCGGAAGGCGACCTCGAACTCTGGCCGCTCTACGATGCGCTGCGCTGCCCGACACTGGTGTTGCGCGGCGAGCTGTCCGACCTGCTCACACGCGAGACGTGCGCGTCGATGGCCGGCCGGGGGCCGCGCGCGAAGGTGGTTGAAGTTGCCGGCGTCGGCCATGCGCCGACCCTGATGCACGCGGACCAGATCGCGATCGTCAGGGACTTCCTGCTCGCTGCCTGAACCTGCGGGGAATCGACCGGCAGGCCGGCCCTGCGCGGATACACTTTGTTACCAATCCGGGATCGCGAGTTTATCGATCCTTGCTACTGTAGGAATATGAAAAACGTCGCCTCCCGATCGGCAGGATCCAGTGCGCCGGGCGCCCGCAGAAAGCTTGCCACGCTGCTCGCTGCTGCGCTTATCGCTGTCATGGCGAGCCAGTCCGCGCTGGCATTCGGCGGACGCGGCCGCTCGCACGGGCACGGGCACGGGCACCGGCACGGAGGCGGCGTCGCGTTGGGCCTGTTCGTCGCCGCACCGCTGATCGCCTACTCGCTGTATCGGCCGCCCGTATATCGCCCCTACTACTCGCCGGCTTACTACGAACCCCAGGTCTACTACCCGCCGGTGGTGATCTCACCGCCTGCGCCCCCGGTCTACGTTGAGCAGGCGGCGCCGTACCCCCCCCAGGCCGCACCGCAACCGGCGCAATCCTGGTGGTATTACTGCCCCGACACGCAGGCGTACTACCCTTACGTCAGGCAGTGCGCGGGCGGGTGGCAGCGGGTCGCGCCGCAACCGCCCGCCTGATTGACCGAAGTACAAGCGCTACGACAGACGCATCCGGCTGCGGCGTACCGCCGCGCCGGTAACCGGCCCATGCTGCGACCCGTGCCTTGACATTGCCTGCCCCGGTAGGCAATTTGCTGCCTCGACAGCTAATCTGGGAAGCACATTGGGGCTCTACCGCGCGGCAAGCTATCGCGTCGAAGACAGCGTGGGCTTCTTGGTCACGCGCATGGTCGAGCGGCCGGTCAGGAAGGGCCTGCTCCGGAGGATGCTGGCGAATGCAGATTGAACGGCTGAGGCGGAGCGCGGCCTTGCTGGCGCCAGCGCTGGCCCTGGCTGCCTGCGTGTCGCCGGTCGAGCGCACCGAGCCGCCGGCACAGGCGCTGTCGCCCCGGTCACTGGAAACGGCGCGCACGCTTGCTGGCGGGGACGTCGCCGCCTGGCCGCAGCAGCGCTGGTGGATGGCATTCGGCGATCCGCAGCTCGACGCGCTGGTCGATGAAGCCCTCGCTGGGCACCCCGGGCTGCGGGTGGCGCGCGCGCGGCTCGCGCTGGCCGAGTCGCAGCTTGCCGCCGCGCGCTCGAATGCGACGCCGGGTTTCGGGGGCGCCATGGACCTGACGCGGCAGCGCTTCAGCGTCAGCGGGACGGTCCCCCCCCCGGTGGCCGGAACCACGCGCACGACGACCCGGCTGACGGTGGATTTTGCCTACGAGCTCGACTATGCCGGTCGCAACCAGGCCGCGATTGCCGCGGCCGAGGCTGCAGGCGCGGCGGCGGTGGCGGATGCCGAAGCCGCGCGGCTGGCGCTGGCTTGCGCAGTCGCCCGCGCCTATTTCCAACTGCAGAAGCTGTTCGCTCTCGGCGCGATCGCGGAACAGGAAATCGCTCAGGCCACGCAGCGCATCGACCTGCTCGGGCAGCGCGTCGGCGCGGGCCTCGATACCGAAGCGGCGCTGAGCCGCGCCGAGGCCGTGCCGCCGCAATTGCGCGCGGAGCATGCGCAGCTGGAGGTGGCCAAGGCGCTCGCGCGCGACCAGCTCGCCGCCCTCGCGGGAAAAGGGCCGGATAGGGGACTGTCCGTAGTGTCCTCGGATCCTGCGCGGGCCGCGCGGGAGAGTGCCGTGCCCCTGCCGGAAAGCCTGCCGCTCGACCTGCTCGGCCGACGGCCGGACCTCGTCGCGGCGCGCTGGCGCGCCGAAGCGGCCTCGCACGAGGTCGAGGTGGCGCGCGCACGCTTCATGCCGAACGTGAACCTGCTCGCATTCGTTGGTGTCGCCTCGCTCGGGCTGGACCGGTTGTTTGCCGCAGGCAGCGGGATCGCCGGTGCCGGGCCCGCGGTGCGCCTGCCGCTGTTTTCGGCCGGCGGCCTGCAGGCCGGCCTGCGCGGGCGGCAGGCCGACTACGATCTAGCAGTGGAGCGCTACAACGAACTGCTGATCGACGCAGTGCGCGAAGTGGCCGACCAGGTGCAGGCACGGCGTGCGCTGGATGCGGAGCTCGGCGAGCGGCGCCGTGTCCTGGCCGCAACCGAGCGCACACGGCGGCTCGCGCTCGACCGCTACAAGGCAGGGATCGCGAATTACCTCGACGTGCTAGACGCAGAGGCTGCGCTGTTCGGCTTGCGGCGCGCCGATGCGGACCTGAACGGCCGCGTGCTGCAGGCCGAAGTCGATCTTTATCGCGTGCTTGGCGGAGGATATGAAGATGGCACCAACAGCGCCCGGTAGGCGGCGGCGCGGCACGCTGATCGTGTTGCTGCTGCTGTTCGCAGCGGCCGGCGCAGGCTGGGCCGCGTGGTGGCACCTGGTCGGCAAGTGGTACGAGAATACCGAGAACGCCTACGTCGCCGGCCACCTCGTCCAGGTCACGCCGCAGCTTGCAGGCACCGTGCTCTCGGTCGGCGCAGACGACACCGAGCGCGTTCGCGCCGGGCAGTTGCTGGCGAGGCTTGACCCCTCTGATGCGCAGGTCGCGCTCGCCCAGGCCGAGGCGCAGCTCGCGCAGGCGGTTCGCGAGGTGCGCACGCTGTACGCGCGCAACGGCGCGCTGCAGGCGCTTGAGGCGCAGCGCGCGAGCGAGCTGGCGAAGGCTGAAGAGGACCTCGCGCGGCGCGGTCCGCTCGTGGCGACGGGTGCGGTGTCTAGGGAGGACGTGGAGCACGCGCGCAACGCGGCCGAGGCAGCGCGTGCTGCGCTGACGGCAGCGCGCGAGGATCTCGCGACCAACCGCGCGCGCACATCGGGCACTACCGTCGCAAAACACCCGGCCGTCGCCGCGGCCGCCGCGAAGGTGCGCGAGGCCTGGCTCGCGCTTGCGCGCACCGAAATTGCGGCACCCGTGTCGGGCTATGTCGCGCGGCGCACGGTGCAGGTCGGCCAGCGCGTAGCGCCGGGTGCGGTGCTGATGGCGGTGGTGCCGCTCGAGGGCGTGTGGGTGGATGCGAACTTCAAGGAAGCGCAGTTGCGCAACATGCGCATCGGGCAGCCAGTGCATCTGGTCGCCGACTTGTACGGCGCGCAGGTGGAGTACCACGGCCGTGTGGCGGGTTTTGCCGCCGGCACCGGCGGGGCGTTCGCGCTGCTGCCGCCGCAGAATGCCACCGGGAACTGGATCAAGGTCGTGCAGCGCCTGCCGGTGCGCATTGCGCTGGACGCGACGGAACTGGCGGCGCATCCGCTGATGGTCGGCCTGTCCATGCGCGTAGAGGTCGATTTGCACGACACCTCGGGAACCCAGCTAGCCGCCGCGCCGCGGCTCGCGCCGGCGCCAATGCCCGCGGCGACCGATGCGCAGACGAGCGCGGCTGAAGCGCGCGTCGCGGCGGTGATCGCGGCGAACCTCGCGGGCGCAAAGGCGCGCTGAACGGGAGCCTGCAAGAAACCAACTAGATCAGGAAGAATATTTCAGAAACGTAATACGGATTGGCATGAAACTGGCCACAGGAGCCGGGTTTTCTGTTTAAATGTTTAACTTTCAGCGTGTACCGATCGCTGAGCGAAGTTGCGCTGCAACGGTTTTTCCCGCCTGCGCTGCAGGCGACTTCCTTCCGTAGTCCTTATGCGCGAAGCATATGCGGTTCAGCTGCGAAGGGCAGAGACGAATTCGTCGTGAGTAAGCCCGGCCTGACGTAGCGCGCCAGACAAGGTTCCAGTCTTCAACTCTCGGTGGCGTGGAATTACGCAACCCGAAGAATCACGGCGCATCATCACATGACTCCCAGACTGCCGCACCTGTACAAACCCGAGGCGTTCCAGCGCCCTGATCGCCTCAGCGCCGGAAATCCGGGGTAGCTTAGGCATGTTCCGGCACGGCGAACGTCGTGATCAAGGGCTCCTTGGCGAACTTCAACGGGAATTCCTCGAGATAAAGGACGGTGGCCTCACGGAGATTGGCGACGGCCTCTTCTACAGTCTCGCCTTGTGACGTGGTGCCGGTTTCGGGATTCAGCGCAATGTAGCCCCCCTCTTCGGCGCGAGTAAGAACAGCGGTCAATTGCATGTTGGTCTCCTCAATTCGGACTGGCGAAGGCTAACGCATGAGGATGCGGCGGAACCAGTCCTTGGGCACAACCTTAACGCATCTGGATGTCGCAGGGAATCTGCCGGTAGCTCGCATTCAGTTTTCTGGGCGATAGTCAGTACACTCCAAGCGCCAGACCCGCTGCCAGCGCGGCGCCGAGTTCCTCGCATTGGGCGAGGATTTCGGGCGTAACTTCCTTCAGCGCGAGAATCGGCTCCTGGACTTTCTTCAACCGCAGGCCGGTGACAATGCGCTCGACCGAGTTGATGGCGCCTGCGCCATCCTGTCCGGCGGAAACCAATAGCGCCCACGGCCGGCCGGCGATCTTGCCCTCGCACTCGTAAAAGACCCGCTCGAGGAAGTCCTTCATCATGCCCGACATGTAGCCGAAGTTTTCCGGCGTGCCCAGGACCAGCGCATCTGCGCCCATCACGTCCTGCGGCCCGGCGTCGGCGCAGCGCAGAAGCCGCACCCGCACTTGCGGCTCCGCAGCGGCGCCGCGCGCCACGGCCTCGGCGAGTTGCGTGGTCTTCACGCCGCGCGTGTGGTAGACGATGAGCAGGGTTTTCGTCATGTGTCGAGCCGCAGTCCCGGATCCTGAAGGTAGAACAGCGCGAACTGCGCGTACAGGTCAGGATAACGTCGGCGCAGTTCATCCGGCGCCTCAAAGAACGCCTCGCTCGCGATCGCAAAGAATTCCGCGGGATGCTCCGCCGCGTACGGATCGAGCCAGGTGTCCCTGCCGCGCTCGACCGCATCGCAGAACCCCGCGTAGGCGTCCTCCATGACCGCGCGCCAGCGTTCGCGATCCATCCCTGCGTGCAGAGGGGGCGCGCCGTCTGCCTCGCCACTGCGCATGTCGAGCTTGTGCGCGAATTCGTGGATCACCACGTTGGCGCCGCCTTTGGCCACGCTGCCGGCCTCGCGCAACGCGGCCCACGAGAGCACCACCGGCCCGCCCTGCCAGGATTCGCCCGCCAGAGCGTCCTCCCATTCGTGCTGCACGCCGTCCGCGTCGACCTCCGTGTGGCGGACGCGGAAATCACCCGGGTAGACGAGCACGCCGACCCAGCCCTCGTACCAGTCCAGGCCCAGTTCGAGTACCGGGAGGCAGGCCTGGAGCGCAATCGACAGGCGGTCCTCGTCGCGCAGTTGTGCGCCAGCCAGCAGGGTGAACTGCTTCTCGGCGAGGAACACTAGCGCCATGTCCGCAAGGCGCTTCTCGCGCACAGCATCGAACCCGCCAAGGAAAGGCAGTGCCCCTAAGACGCGCCCGAGGAGAGCGGCATCGAGCGGGTGGTTCCCGATCACGCGCCTGCGTTTCCATTCCCTGAGCCAGCCCATGGTCGTCGTGCGGTCCCCGTCGTCGAATGCTTTTCTCGTGTCGCCCCGACTTCAAACACCACCCAGGTAACGATTCGGCGAACGCCCCAAAACGGGGCGGTCAGCGCGAGCGGCGATGCAGGGTTGGACAGTCCCGCAATGAGACGAAGAAAAAGAGGGGGATTATGCGCTTCGCGATAAAATCGCGGCATGGTTTCCGTGGCGCAACTGCAACCGCTTGACGAGCGTGAAGCGCTGCTCGCATCGCTCGGTCGCGATCTCGCGCCTGCAGATCGCGAGGTGATCCGGCGCGCGCTGGAATTTTCCGAGCCGCTGTACGCAGGGCACGTGCTGACGACCGGCGAGCCGGTCTGGCCGCATGCGCTGGCGCTTGCGGGAAACCTTGCAGCGGTCGGCATGGATGCGGCCTCGCGCGTCTCCGGCATCCTGTTCGCTGCGCCAAAGTACCTCGGCGCGAGCGATGCGCTGCAGGAGAAGTTCGGCGCGGAGATTGCCGGCCTCGCGACCGGCGTCGAAAAGCTCCACCAGCTGCGCGTCTCGACACGCCCGGGACGCGCTGGCGGAAAACTCTCGGAGGACGAGCAGGAAAAGCAGTCCGAGGTGCTGCGCAAGATGGTGCTGGGCATGGTCGATGACATCCGCGTCGTGCTGATCCGCCTGGCGAGCCGCACCCAGACGCTGCGCCATTTCGCGAAGAACCCCACGCCGGCCCGCGAAGGCTATGCGCAGGAGTCCCTGGACATCTACGCGCCTCTCGCGAACCGCCTGGGCATGTGGCAGCTGAAGTGGGAGATCGAGGATTTCTCTCTGCGCTTCATCGACCCGGAGGGCTACAAGCGCGTTGCCAAGATGCTCGACGAGAAGCGCGCCGAGCGCGAGGACTTCATCGAGCGCGTGATCGCGCAACTGCAGCGCGAACTCGGGGCGGCCGAGATCCGCGCCGAGATGCAGGGGCGGCCCAAGCATATCTTCTCGATCTACAACAAGATGCGCGCCAAGTCGCTGGATTTTTCCGAGGTCTACGATGTGCGCGCCGTGCGCGTGATCGTCGACTCCGAAAAGGACTGCTACGCGGTGCTCGGCATCGTACACAACCTCTGGACTCCGATCACCGAGGAGTTCGACGACTATATCTCGCGGCCGAAATCGAACCGCTACCGCAGCCTGCATACCGCAGTCACCGGCCCGGACGGGCGCGCGCTGGAAGTGCAGATACGCACCCAGGAGATGCACATGCACGCCGAGTACGGCGTCGCAGCCCACTGGCGCTACAAGGAGGGCGGTGCCGGCGGGCGGGCCGCACTGCAGACCGAAGGCAGGTTTGACGAGAAGATCGCCTGGCTGCGCCAGCTGCTTGCGTGGCGCGACGAGGTCGCCGATTCCGCGGAATGGGTCGAGAGTTTCAAGCATGCGGCGCTCGATGACACCGTCTACGTCATGACTCCGCAGGGCAAGGTAGTCGACCTCCCGGCCGGATCCACCCCCGTGGATTTTGCCTACGCCTTGCACACCGACCTGGGTCACCGCTGCCGCGGAGCCAAGCTGGACGGGCACATGGTGCCGCTCGACACGCCGCTCATTAGCGGACAGCGGGTCGAGATCATCTCCGCCAAAGTCGGCGGTCCCTCGCGTGACTGGCTGAATGCCGAGCTCGGGTACCTGAAGAGCCAGCGCGCGCGGCAGAAGGTGCGCCAGTGGTTCAATAACCAGGCGCTTGCCGAGACCGTGGCGGCCGGCCGCGCGATCGTGGAGCGCGAGATGCACCGCGAGGGCGAGGGCCGCGCGAAGCTCGACACGCTGGCCTCGGCGCTGGGGTTCGCGAAATCCGACGAGCTGTTTGCGGCCGTGGCGCGCGACGAGATCAACCTGCGCCAGATCCAGATCGCGCTGCGCACGCTGGTGCGCGGCGAAGCGGCCGCGGCCGAGCCTGCACCCTCGGGGCCGGCGACGCACAAGTCAAAATCGGGGGGCGGCGACAGCGGGATCCTGGTGGTCGGCATGGACGGACTGCTCACGCAGCTTGCGGGGTGCTGCAAGCCTGTGCCGCCGGATCCGATCCGCGGATTCGTCACGCGCGGTCGCGGCGTGTCGGTCCACCGCGAAGACTGCCCGAGCTTTCACAACCTGTCGGAGAAGCACCCCGAGCGCGTGATCGATGCCGACTGGGGCGCGAAGAACACCGGTGTTTTCTCCGTCGACATGGTCGTCGTTGCATCCGACCGCCAGGGGCTGCTGCGCGACGTCGGTGAGGCGCTGGCGCGCGACCGGATCAACGTGACCGCTGTCAACACGCAGTCGCGGCACGACCTGGCCTACATGCGCTTCACGATGGATGTGGCCGATGTCGGGCAATTGCGCCGGGCGCTGACGGTCGTCAAGGAAGTGCCCGGGGTACTGCGCGCCTCCAGGGGCTGAACCCGGCCAAACACGGCTGAACCCGGAACCGGGTCAGCCAAGCAGCACCAGCAGCCAGACGGTCGCCAGGTTGGCAAGCGAGAGCATCACCGCTGCGCTGCCGATATCCTTGGCGCGCTTTGCGAGCGCGTGGTCGTCGAGCGAGATCCTGTCGACAGTGGCTTCGATTGCGGAATTCAGCAGCTCGACGACGAGGACGAGCAACACGCTTGCGACCAGCATCGCCTTGCCGGTCCCGGTCGGCCCGAGCCACAGCCCAACGGGCAGCAGTACCGCGGCGAGAAAGAGTTCCTGGCGGAACGCGTCTTCGTTGCGCGTTGCCGCGGCAAATCCGGAGAGCGAATAGCGGGTTGCGTTGATCAGGCGCTGCAGGCCGGTCCTGCCTTTGTGCGGGCTCTCCATGGTGGCGCCGAATCTACCACGCCCTCACCGTGCCCCGACCGGAACCCTCGCCGGTCAGGAGGGCGTGGCGAGGGTGAAGAGCAGTTCTTCCTGCGCGGCGCGCCGGCGCCCGCGGCGGGGTCTGACGCGGGTGTAGCCGCCGTCGGCGTCCATTTCCCAGGCCTGGCAGTTGTCGGCCAGGTAGGGCAGCAGCCCTTCGCGGATGACGCGGCGCTTGAGCGCCGGGTCGAGAATCGGAAAGCACAACTCGATGCGGCGGAAGAAATTCCGGTTCATCCAGTCTGCGCTGGCGAGGTAGGTGTCATCGGCGCCGTCGTTGTGGAAGTTGAAAATCCGCGAGTGCTCGAGAAAGCGCCCGACGATCGAGCGCACGCGGATGTTCTCCGAAAGCCCCGCGATCCCGGGCTTCAGCCCGCAGACGCCGCGCACGATGAGCTCGATCTTCACGCCCGCCTGCGAGGCCGCGTACAACTCCTCGATGATGATGGGTTCGAGCAGCGAGTTCATCTTGGCGACGATGCGCGCCGGGCGGCCTTCCGCGGCGATGCGCGCCTCGTTGCGGATCGCGGCGACCATGCCCTTGTGCAGGCTGAAGGGGGACTGCCAGACGTGGCGCAGCTTTCCCGCGCGTCCGAGGCCCGTCATCTGCTGGAACACGTCGTGCGCGTCGGCGCAGATCTCCTCGTTTGATGTCATCAGCCCGAAGTCCGTGTACAGCCGGGCGGTGCGCGGATGGTAGTTGCCGGTCGCCAGGTGGACATAGCGTTTCAGCGATCGAACGCCTTCGGCATTCTCCTCACGGCGCACGATCAGGGACATCTTGGCGTGCGTCTTGTGGCCAACCACGCCGTAGACCACGTGCGCTCCGACTTCCTCGAGGCGCGCGGCCCAGTTGAGGTTCGCTTCCTCGTCGAAGCGCGCCATCAGCTCGACGACCACGGTGACTTCCTTGCCGCGCCGCGCAGCGTCGATGAGGATCTCCATGAGCTCGCTGTCTGTTCCGGTGCGGTAGACCGTCTGGCGGATCGCGATCACCTGCGGGTCGATCGCCGCGGTCCGGATGAAGTTGATCACCGGAGTGAAAGACTGGTAGGGGTGGTGGAGCAGCACGTCCTGCCGCGTGAGCACCTCGAACAGGTCGCTCTTGTCGGCCAGTGGCGCGGGCAGGCCGGGCTGGAACGGCGCGTACTTCAGGTCGGGCCGGTCGACCTGGTCGGGCACCTCGCGCAGCCGGTACAGGTTGACCGGCCCCTCGACGCGGTAGAGGTCGTTGGCATCCAGGCTGAACTGTTGCAGCAGGAACTCGATCATGTGTTCCGAACAACTGTCGGCGACCTCGAGCCGCACGGCGTCCCCGAAATGCCGGTGCAGCAGTTCGCCCTGCAGCGCAAGGCGCATGTTGGTGACTTCCTCTTCGTCGACGAACAGGTCCGAATTGCGCGTGACGCGGAACTGGTAGCAACCCAGGACATTCATTCCCGAGAACAGCTCGCCCACGTGGCCGTGCAGGATCGAGGACAGGAACACGAAGTCGTAGGCGCTCCCGGCTATTTCGGAGGGGAGGCGGATCAGGCGCGGAAGCGCGCGTGGCGCCTGCACGATCGCCGCGCCCGAATTGCGGCCGAACGCGTCGCGGCCTTCGAGTTCCACCGCGAAATTCAGGCTCTTGTTGAGCACCTTGGGAAAGGGGTGCGCCGGGTCGAGCCCGATCGGCGTCAGCACGGGCAGGAGCTCGCGGAAGAAGTAGTCGCGGATCCACTGCTTTTGCACGGGGGTCCAGTCAGCGCGCCGGCGGAACCGGATGCCCTTCTCGGCCAGCTGCGGCAACAGCACTTCGTTGAGCAGCCGGTACTGTGCGTCAACGAGAAGGCGGACTTCGCGAACGACCAGGGCGTACACCTCGGCCGGGCCCTTCCCGTCGGGTCCGGCTTCCTGGACGCCCAGCTTGATCTGCTCCTTCAGCCCGGCGACGCGGATTTCGACGAATTCGTCGAGGTTGGAGGAGACGATGCAAAGGAACCGGAGACGCTCCAGCAGTGGGACGCTTTCATCGGCGGCCTGCGCCAGAACGCGCCGGTTGAACTCGAGGTTGCCGAGCTCCCGGTTGAGGAAATGCGCGTGGGGCGATGGGCGCTTCATGTCCAGGCTGCCAGAAAACAGTCAGTCTACTGCCTGATTGTGAAAAATTTGTTACTAGATCCTGATTGCCATCGTAGTGTCACAATTGCGGACTACCTTTGCGCTGCATCAAACAGTCCTCGGAGTAGCGCTTGACCGAAACGCCCCACACCTCTACCGAATTCGACCAGCAGCTTGGCGAGGCACACGAGCGAGTGCTCCAGCTCGGCGCGCGCGCCGAGCGCCAGGTGGTGGATGCCATCGAGGCGCTGGGCAGCGGCTCCGAGTCGCTGATCGACCAGATTCTGCAGCATGAGCGGCAGATCAACGCGCTGGAGGTGGAAATCGATGCACTGGTCGGGCAGATCATCGCGCGCCGCCAGCCGACCGCCCGCGACCTTCGCATGCTGATGGCGATCATCAAGGCGACCACGCACCTGGAGCGGGTCGGTGACGAGGCGAAGAAGATCGCCCTGCAGGCACGCCGCCTTTACATTGACGGGCGCCACGTGCTGCCGCGTTACGTCGAAATCCGTCGCATCGCGCAAATGGTGCTCTCGATGCTGCGCACCTCATTGGGCGCGCTCGAGCGAATGGAAGTCGCGGGCGCCGACGGCGTGGCGGGCCGCGACCTTGATGTCGATGAGGCGTTTCGCGGGGTGCTGCGCGAGCTGATAAGTTTCATGATCGAGGATCCGCGCACGATTTCTGCCGCGCTCGACCTGCTGTTTGTCGCCAAGTCGCTCGAGCGCATCGGCGACCATGCGAAGAACATCGCGGAGCAGGTGATCTACGCGGTCGAGGGTCAGGATGTGCGCCATGCCTCGGACCCGGTGCCGGGGAAGTAGAGGGGGCTTTTGTCGTCGCTGCGTTGCTTCCACTGGGGCGCGGTGCTAACGTCCGGCCCATGCCGCACCCCGATATTCTCGCCGCCGTCGATCTCGGATCAAACAGCTTCCATCTTGCGATCGGGCGGGTGGTCGATGGGCAGATCTATCCCCTCGATGCCCTGCGCGAGGCGGTCAGGCTCGGCGGAGGGCTGACCGCGGAAAAGCGCATCGACCGCGCAACCCAGGCGCGTGCGCTCGAGGCGCTGGCGAAGTTCGGCGAGCGGCTCCGGGGCTTCCCGAAGCGCGCCGTTCGCGCCGTCGGGACCAATACCCTTCGCGTGGCGAAGAACGCGCCCCAGTTCCTGCGCGACGCGCGCGACGCCCTGGGGTTCCCGATCGAGGTGATTGCCGGCCGGGAGGAGGCGCGCCTGATATACCTGGGCGTGGTCCACTCGCTGCCGGCAGGGCAGCAGCGCCGGCTCGCGGTGGACATCGGCGGCGGGTCGACCGAGCTGATCATCGGCACCGGCCTCGAGCCTCAGCTCACCGAGAGCCTGTACATGGGCTGCGTGAGTTTCAGCCTGAAGTATTTTCCCGATGCTCGGGTCGACAAGCAGCGGATGAAGGCCGCCGAACTAGCAGCGCGCCAGGAGCTCTCCGGGATCGTCAAGGCCTACCGTTCCGCCGGTTGGCAGGAGGCGGTAGGGTCCTCGGGAACCGCGAAGGCGCTGGCGGACCTGCTGGCGCAAAACGGCCTGGCTGAAGGCGGCATCACCCGGGACGGGCTGGAGCGCCTGCGCAGCCAGCTTATCAAGATGGAATCGGTCGATCCGGCGCGCCTCACCGGCCTGCGCGCCGACCGGGCGCCGGTGTTGCCGGGAGGGTTGGCCATCATGCTTGCGGTATTCGGTGAGCTCGGCATCGAGAAGATGAGCGTCTCCGAGGGCGCGCTGCGTCAGGGCGTCCTTTACGACCTGCTCGGCCGGGTGGAGCATCGCGACATGCGCGAAGCGACGGTCAGCCAGTTCATGCGCCGCTACCACGTGGATGCCGCGCAAGCCGAGCGCGTGCGCCTGCTCTCGCTGAGGCTTTACGATTCGCTCGCGCCGAGGGCCGAGGACGCAACCGAGGGCGCAACCGAGGGCGCAACCGAAAGCGTAACTGCGCGCAAGGACGAGGACGCCGACCGTCAGATGCTCGACTGGGCGGCGCGGCTGGCAGAAGTTGGCCTGTCGATCGCACATGCGCAGTACCACAAGCACTCAGCCTACGTGCTCTCGAACGCGGACATGCCGGGGTTCTCGCGCATGGAACAGCAGCGTCTTGCCCGCATCGTCCTGGCGCACCGGGGCAAGCTGGGGAAAGTGCAGGACGCGGGACTCGATGGAGGGGACTGGAATCTCGTGTTTTCGTGTCGCCTTGCGGCGCTGCTGATGCGCAGTCGTACCGATGCGCAGCTGCCTCCATTGCGCGTTGCGGGGGACGACGCCGGCTTCTCAATCGAAGTGCCCGGCGCCTGGCTGGAGGAAAACCCGCTGACCGGCGCCGCGTTCGAGACCGAAAGCGAAGTCTGGAAAGCGGTGGGGATGAAGCTCCAAGTGAGTGCCGTGTCGGAGCGCCGCGCAGCGCAAATCGCGAAGATCGCCTAGGTCCCCGCACGCAGGTGCGGGCAGCGCGCCTGTCGTGCCTCTTAAAGGAGGTCCGGCGCGATCACGGCGCGCACGACGATCTGGGCTTCGTCATTGCGCACGCGGTTGGTCAGCCACCACAGCCCGCCTTTCTTGAGTGTCCAGTCGCCCGCACCGCCGGACAGCAGGTAGGCCGCAACGCGACCCAGGTCCGGCTGGTGTCCCACGATGATCACTGCGCCTTTGCGATCCGGCCATTCCGCGGCTTCCAGCACACTGGCGACCGAGGCGCCGGGGGCCAGCGCAGGCACGGTCCTGAACGGCGTGCCAAGTGCCAACGCAGTCTGGCGAGTGCGCTCTGCAGGGCTCGCAAGCAGGGTGAACTTCGAAGGCAGGCGCTGCAGCAGCCATTGCGCCACCCGTGCGGCGTTCTTGTGGCCCCGCGGGGTGAGTTTTCGCGGCATGTCGGGTTGGCTTTCCTCCGCCTCGGAGTGGCGCCACAGAATCAGGTCCAGTTTCCGCTCCCATTCCTTAAGGTGTCCGGATTCTGGCACGCTATCCTATGTTCGTGACATTTCAATGGATTTCGTTGAGATCGTGGTGCGGAGTGGGGTAAAATTCGCGCCCGGTCGTTGAAACCGGCAGCAATACCGGCAGGAATAGCCCTAGGCGCGTAGCTCAGCTGGTTAGAGCACCACCTTGACATGGTGGGGGTCGTTGGTTCGAGTCCAATCGCGCCTACCAACACTCGAAGTAAGCAGGAAACCCAGGGAGCGCGGCTTGGCCGCGCTTTTCATTTCAGATGCCAGATATCCGCCTTCCTGACGGCACGTTAAAGAGCTTCCCGGCCCCGCTGACGGTGGCCGAAGTGGCGCAGGCGATCGGCCCCGGCCTGGCCAAGGCGGCGCTCGCCGGGCGCGTCGACGGCAACGTTGTCGACACCAGCTTTCGCATCGAGAAGGACGTCGAGCTTTCGATCATTACCGACCGCGATCCCGAAGGGCTGGAAGTGGTGCGGCATTCGACTGCGCACCTGCTCGCGCATGCGGTCAAGGAACTGTTTCCTGACGCGCAGGTGACCATCGGGCCGGTGATCGAGAACGGCTTCTACTATGATTTCGCCTACAAGCGGCCGTTCACGCCCGAAGATCTCGTGGCGATTGAAAAGCGCATGGGCGAGATCGTCAAGCGTGACTTGCCTGTCGCGCGCTCGGAGATGCCGCGCGATGAGGCGGTCGAGTTCTTCAAGAAGCAGGGCGAGGCCTACAAGGCCGAGATCATCGCGTCGATCCCCTCGAACGAGCCGATTTCGTTGTACGGGCAGGGCAATTTCATCGACCTGTGCCGTGGCCCTCACGTGCCCTCGACCGGCAAGCTCAAGGTCTTCAAGCTGATGCGCCTGGCGGGCGCGTACTGGCGCGGCGACTCCAAGAACGAGATGCTGCAGCGGGTCTACGGCACCGCGTGGGCAAAGAAGGAGGACCAGGACGCCTACCTGAAGATGCTCGAGGAGGCTGAAAAGCGCGATCACCGTCGCCTGGGCAAGCAGCTCGACCTCTTCCACATGCAGGAGGAGGCGCCCGGGCTGGTGTTCTGGCATCCGAAGGGATGGGCGATCTGGCAGGAGGTCGAGCAGTACATGCGCCGCGTCTACCGCGAAAACGGCTACCAGGAAGTGCGCTGTCCGCAGATCCTTGACCGCAGCCTGTGGGAGCGCACCGGGCACTGGGAAAACTACCGCGAGAGCATGTTCACGACCTCGTCGGAGAACCGCGACTACGCGGTCAAGCCGATGAACTGCCCGGGGCATATCCAGGTCTTCAACCAGGGCGTGAAGAGCTATCGCGACCTGCCGTATCGCCTGGGCGAGTTCGGGTCCTGCCACCGCAACGAGCCTTCCGGCGCGCTGCACGGCCTGATGCGGGTGCGCGGCTTCGTCCAGGACGACGGGCACATCTTCTGCACTGAGGATCACATCCTGCCTGAATGCGAGGCGTTCACCGCCCTGCTTCAGAAGGTCTATGCCGACTTCGGCTTCACCGAGGTTATTTATAAGGTAGCGACTCGCCCCGAGAAGCGCATTGGCGCCGACGATCTCTGGGACAAGGCCGAAGCGGCGCTCATGGAGTCGTTGCGCCGCTCGGGTATCGACTTCACGGTGTCGCCCGGAGAAGGGGCCTTCTACGGCCCGAAGATCGAGTACTCGCTCAAGGACGCAATCGGGCGGGTCTGGCAGTGCGGCACTATCCAGGTCGATTTCTTCATGCCGGAGCGTCTGGGGGCTGAATATGTCGGGGAAGACAATACCCGGCACGTGCCGGTCATGCTCCACCGCGCAATTGTCGGCTCGATGGAGCGGTTCCTCGGCATCCTGATCGAGAACTTCGCCGGGGCGTTCCCCCTGTGGCTGGCGCCGGAGCAGGTCGTCGTGATGAACATCTCCGAGCACCAGGCGGATTACGCTGAATCGGTTGCGCATGCGCTACGGGCGGCCGGGATGCGCGCCACGGCGGATTTGCGAAACGAAAAAATTTCCTATAAAATACGAGAACATAGCTTGCAAAAGCTCCCCTACCAAGTGGTGGTGGGAGACAAGGAAAAGCAGGCTGGGAATGTGGCCGTGCGTACGCGCGGCGGTGAAGACCTCGGGGCCATGCCGCTCGAGGTCTTTATCGCTCGTCTCCGATCGGAGGCAGGCGCGTCAGTCACGGCCTGATTTTTTTCGCGCGGCCATGGGGCCGCGTCCGGTCAGCGCGGCGACCGGGAAGGTGCCGCCATCAAAGGAGTATGGACTCATCGCACTCGACAGCAAGGCGCAACGTCTCAATGCCCAGATTACCGCCACCGAGGTCCGCCTCGTAGGCGAAGAAGGCGAACAGCTCGGGATCGTATCGATTGCGGATGCGATGCGGCTCGCGGAAGAGAAGGAGATTGATCTCGTGGAGATCGCACCGCTCGCCGTGCCACCCGTGTGCAAGCTCATGGACTTCGGCAAGTTCAAGTACCGGGAACAGAAAAAAGCGCACGAAGCGAAGCTGAAGCAAAAGCAGATCCAGGTGAAGGAGGTCAAGTTTCGCCCCGGAACAGACGAGGGCGACTACAAGATCAAGCTTAGAAACCTGATCCGCTTCCTTGAAGAGGGCGACAAGACGAAAGTGACGTTGCGGTTCCGTGGTCGCGAGATGGCGCACCAGGAATTCGGGGTCCGGCTGCTGGAGCGGGTCAAGGCAGATCTGGAGGGACACGGGGTAGTCGAGAACTTCCCAAGGATGGAAGGCCGCCAGATGGTGATGGTGCTGGGGCCGAAGAAGAAGGAAATCAAGGTGGCGGCACCCAAGCCCAAGAAGCCGAAGGTGGAGGGCACCGCCCCTGAAAAAGCTGTGGAGCCGAAACCGGCCGCAGCGTGATTTAAACCGCAGTGCATCGCGGCAACAAGTGACCACCGGGTATCAAGTGCGCGCGCAGCGGGCCACCTGGCGTCATGTTAAAAAAGAACGGGAGCAATCATGCCCAAGATGAAGACGAAGAAGAGCGCCTCGAAGCGATTCAAGGTGCGCGGTTCAGGCAGCATCAAGCGAGGCAGCGCCAACCTGCGCCACATCCTCACCAAGAAGTCGACCAAGCGCAAGCGTCACCTGCGCGGTTCGACCGCCGTCCACGAGAGCAACATTGCCTCCGTCAAGGCCATGATGCCTTACGCCGGATAAGGGAGAGGAAAAATGCCAAGAGTCAAACGTGGAGTAACGGCGCACGCGCGCCACAAGAAAGTTCTCGATCTGGCCAAGGGATTCCGCGGCCGCAGGAAGAACGTGTTCCGCATCGCCAAAGAGGCGGTGATGAAGGCCGGGCAGTACGCGTACCGCGACCGTCGCAACAGAAAGCGCACGTTCCGCGCGCTCTGGATTGCGCGTATCAACGCAGCAGTGCGTTCGCACGGCATGACCTACAGCGTGTTCATGAACGGTCTGAAGAAAGCCAACATCGAGATCGACCGTAAGATGCTTGCGGACATCGCGGTGCTCGACAAGCCGGCGTTTGCGAAGATCGCCGGCCAGGTCAAGGCCAACCTCGCGGCCTGACCGAAGACTGGAGGAGGCGGAGAAAAGCGAGGGCGTGCCCCTCGCTTTTCGTTTCTGCACATGATCAACATAGAAGACATCGTCGCGCGGGCGCAGGCTGCGTTCCAGGGGGCACCGGACCCTGCAGCGCTCGAAGACGCCAAGGCGCGCTTCCTGGGCAAGGCCGGTGAACTGACGGCGTTGCTCAGGGGGCTCGGTGCGCTCGCCGCAGACGAGCGCAAAGCCGCGGGCGCCTTGATCAATTCCGCCAAGCAGGCGCTGGAGGTCGCGCTCGATGCGCGGCGCAGCGCGCTGGGCGACGCCAAACTCGGCGCGCGGCTGGCCGAAGAGGCGCTCGACGTCACCCTGCCTGGCCGCGGACGCGGGCGCGGCGGCATTCATCCCGTGATCCGCACGTGGCAGCGGGTTGAGGAGATCTTCCGTTCGATCGGCTTTGCCGTCGCCGACGGTCCCGAAATCGAGACCGACTGGTACAACTTCACCGCGCTGAATAATCCCGAGAACCATCCGGCCCGCTCGATGCAGGATACCTTCTACGTCAATGAAAAGGATTCCTCGGGTTTGCAGCTGTTGCTGCGCACGCATACCAGCCCGATGCAGGTGCGTTACGCGCGCTCCCACAAGCCGCCGATCAAGGTGATCGCGCCGGGCCGCACCTACCGCGTCGATTCGGACGCCACCCATTCGCCGATGTTCCACCAGGTCGAGGGGCTGTGGATCGCCGAGAACATCAGCTTTGCCGACCTCAAGGGTGTGTACACGGATTTCCTGCGCCGTTTCTTCGAGACCGAGTCGCTGCAGGTGCGCTTCCGGCCATCCTATTTTCCGTTCACCGAACCGTCCGCCGAGATCGACATGCAGTTCGCCGACGGGCCGTTCGAAGGGCGCTGGCTGGAGATTTCCGGTTCCGGCCAGGTGCATCCCAGCGTGGTGCGCAACTTCGGGCTCGACCCGGAGCGTTACATCGGCTTCGCGTTCGGCTCCGGCCTCGAGCGCCTGACCATGCTGCGCTATGGCATTGATGACTTGCGCCTGTTCTTCGACGGCGACCTGCGTTTCCTCAAACAGTTTGCCTGAGCCGCGATGCTGATTCCAGAAAGCTGGTTGCGCGCCCTCGTCGACCCCCCGTTGTCGACCGACCAACTCTCCCACCTGCTCACCATGTCGGGCCTAGAGGTGGAAAGCTGCACGCCGGTCGCGCCCGACTTCAGCGGCATCGTGGTCGGCGAAGTCCTGTCTGTCGAGAAGCACCCGAACGCCGACAAGCTGTCGCTTTGCAGCGTCAATGCCGGCGGCGCTGCGCCGCTCGCCATCGTATGCGGCGCGCCGAACGTGCGCGCCGGGATGAAGGCGCCGCTCGCCGTAGTCGGTGCCCGATTGACGGGACCTTCCGGCACGTTCGAGATCAAGGCTGCGAAAATGCGCGGCATCGAGAGCCAGGGCATGCTCTGCTCAGCGCGCGAGTTGGGAATGTCGGAGGACCACACCGGCTTGCTGGAATTGCCTGCAGAAGCGAAGGTCGGGGGAAATGTCCGGGACCTGCTCCAACTGGACGATCATGTGTTCGAGATCAAGCTCACGCCAAACAAGGCGGATTGCCTCTCCGTGCTGGGCGTGGCGCGCGAAGTGTCGGCCCTGACGCGCGCAACGCTGCAACCACCCGCAGTCCTGCCGGTCGCGGCGAAAAGTGACGCGACGTTCCCTGTGAAGATCACCGACGCTGACGGGTGCGGTCGCTTTGCCGGGCGCGTGATCCGCAACGTCAACGCGGGCGCGCCCACGCCGGGGTGGATGAAGCAGCGCCTTGAGCGCGCCGGGCAGCGCTCGATCTCTGCGCTGGTCGACGTGACCAACTATGTCATGCTGGAACTCGGCCGGCCACTGCACGTCTACGACCTCGACCGGCTGGCTGGCGGAATCGACGTGCGCTGGGGACGCAAGGGCGAAAAGCTGAAGCTCCTCAATGAGCAGGTGGTCGAGGTCGACGGCTCGGTCCTGTGCATCGCCGACGCGAGCGGGCCGATCGGCCTGGCAGGCATCATGGGCGGGGATTCGACCAAGGCGGACCTGTCCACCACCAACATCTTTCTCGAGTCTGCGTTCTTTTTCCCGCAGGCGATTGCCGGGAGGGCGCGCCGCTACAATTTTTCCTCGGACGCCTCGCATCGCTTCGAGCGCGGCGTGGATTTCGACAACAATCTTGCGGGGATCGAGCGCGCCACGCAGCTGGTGCTGGAAATCTGCGGCGGCGAGCCTGGCACCACGCAGGACGTGGTCGCCAGACTGCCGGATCGCAAGCCGGTCAGGATGCGCGTCGCCCGTGCGCAGAAGATCATTGGCGTTGCCGTATCGGCGGACGAGATGGCTGACATCTTTACCCGGCTCTCGTTGCCGTTCACGCGCAGCGGTGAAGGAGCGGACGCGACGTTCACGGTCACGCCGCCGTCCTACCGTTTCGACCTCGAAATCGAGGAGGACCTGATCGAGGAAGTGGCGCGGGTCTACGGTTTCGAACGCATACCCGCGCACCCGCCTGCAGCGCCCGCCGCGATGCGCGTGGAACCCGAATCGCACCGCTCGCTTCACGCGGTCCGCATGCAGCTCGCGGCGCGCGATTACCAGGAAGTGATCAACTTCAGCTTCGTCGATCCCGGCTGGGAAGCCGACCTGGCCGGAAACGCAAAGCCGATCCGGCTGCTGAACCCGATTGCGAGCCAGCAGTCGGCAATGCGCTCTACTCTGATTGGCGGCCTGATAGAAAACATCCGCTACAACATGGCCAGGAAGCAGTCCCGCGTGCGCGTCTTCGAAGTCGGCCGTGTGTTCAAGCGTAACGCCGCGATCGCCGACGGCGAACTGACGATTGCAGGACTGGCGCAGCCGATGCACGTTGCTGCCGCCGCGTGCGGGCCAGCCGACGAAGAACAATGGGGCGCCACGACGCGAGGCGTCGACTTTTTCGATCTGCGGGCCGACGTCGAGGCGCTGGTCTGGCCGCGGCAGCCGAGATTTGAAGCCGCCGCGCATCCGGCATTGCATCCGGGTCGCTCCGCGCGCGTCCTCCTCGACGGGCAGCTATTGGGGTGGATCGGCGAACTGCATCCGCGCTGGCAGGCGAAATTCGGTTTGCCCCAACCGGCGGTGCTGTTCGAACTCGCGGCTGATGGCCTACAGAGCGTCCCGGTGCCGCGCCCAGAGAAACCCTCTCGGTTCCCACCGGTCATCCGGGATATTGCCATCCTGGTGGACGCCGGGGTGCCCGCTCAGGACCTGTTGGACGCGATTGAGGCCGAAAAAATGGTCATTTTACGGTCGGTCCATTTGTTCGACCTTTACCAGGGGAACAGCCTGCCTCAAGGCCGAAAAAGCCTTGCATTCCGGATAGTTATACAAGATACTGAGAAAACACTAACAGATGCGGAAGCCGATTCGGCCATCGCCCAGGTGGTCGAGTTGCTGGGGCGCAGATTCGGCGGAACCCTCCGTTCTTAAAGAAGATTTCAGGGAGCAGTGATGACTTTGACCAAGGCGGAACTCGCCGACCTGCTGTTTGAGAAGGTCGGCCTGAACAAACGCGAGGCCAAGGACATGGTCGAAGCCTTTTTTGAGGAGATCCGCGGTGCCCTTGAGCGCGGAGAAAGCGTCAAATTGTCGGGATTCGGGAATTTCCAGTTGCGTGACAAGCCGCAGCGCCCCGGCCGCAATCCGAAGACGGGCGAGGAAATTCCCATCAGCGCCCGGCGTGTCGTCACTTTTCACGCCAGCCAGAAACTGAAGGCAATGGTGGAAAAGTCGCGCGATGGCAATGGATCCGAGCCGCAAGAAAGCTGATCTTCCGCCGATCCCGGCGAAGCGCTACTTCACCATCGGGGAAGTCAGCGAACTGTGCGGGGTGAAGCCGCACGTACTTCGTTACTGGGAGCAGGAGTTCACCCAGCTGAAGCCCGTCAAGCGGCGCGGTAACCGGCGCTATTACCAGCATCACGAGGTGCTGCTGATCCGCCGCATCCGCGAACTGCTTTACGAAGAGGGCTTCACCATCAGCGGGGCGCGCAATCGGCTCGACGACGCGTATTCGCATGGCCGCGAGGTGGCGCGTGCCGAAGCGGCGGAGCGGGCGGGCGCCGCGAACGGCGGCGGCAAGGCGAACGTCCGGGTCGACGTCGCTGAACTCAGGCGCGAATTGCGCGAGGTGATTGATTCGCTGGGCACCGATGTTTCTGCCCCGACCGCGCAGTAAACACAGGTACCCCTCTGCTATAATCCGCGCCCTCGGGGCGTAGCGCAGCCTGGTAGCGTACCTGCATGGGGTGCAGGTGGTCGGAGGTTCAAATCCTCTCGCCCCGACCAAATATTCAAGCACTTAGCGAATGTTCTCGCTTGGTGCTCAAATCGACTGCGGGACTTTTGCGGGAGTTTTCGCTAAAGGCCACGCAGCTTCCCCTCATGCAGCTCTCCTTCGCAACACTGTGAGCGTCGGAGAACTGTGTTGATCTCCCACCGTCACCTTGTTCGCTTGCGCGATCAGGTGGTCGATCTCAGCAGCTGAATAATCGGTCGTGACGCTCGCCGACTTGTGGCCGAGCAGCGCTTGCCGATCTTCAAAGCTTACCCCCGCAACGCGAAGCCTGCGCCCGAACGTGTGCTTCAGATCGTGCACACGCAAGCGCGCAAATCCAGAATGCGCGGGTTCACTTTTGTCCTTCTCCCACTGTTTCGCAGCTCTCACTCGTGCGCGCTTCCACGCGCCGCCATTCATCTTGGCCAGGGCGTTGCCTTTGTATGGGAATACCCATTCGCCATGAATACCACGCTGCGCCTCGATGACGGACTTTGCGACATCATTCAACAAGACAAGACGATCTTCCCGGTTCTTCACGCCCGAGTTAGGCCGCCTGCCGCCGAAGTCCAGCGGTATCAAAAACACAATCGTCGAAAGCTCTGGCACCTTCACTTCCCAATCCCAACGCAGCCTGCAGACCTCCTGCTCACGGCAACCGCTGTTCATCTTGTACAGCGCCATCTTGGCAAGATGAGCCGGCAACGCTCTGAGCAAGTACCCCTGTTCCTCCCACGACAGCGGATACGCCGAACGTCGATTCGTCTCCGGTAACACCGTGATGTGCGGCGCGCGATCAAGCCACGTCATCTCGTGTTCGTCGCGCCACACAGTGGCGGCCAGTCGCAGGATCCGCACCACTCGCTGCAATGCGATGTTGATCGTACGATTGGACGCGTCCTGCTTTTGGCGCTTCTTCACAAACTGCGCCAATGTTGCGTCGTGGACGCGCCCCAAAGGCAAATCGCCGATGAACGGGTCGAGTTGCTTCAGATGCATTGCAGTGTCACCGATCGAAGGCATGTGTTGGTTGTCTAGCAAATACCTCGTTGCAGCCTCGCGAAACAGACGGCGAGGTCTGACGCCATAGACAATTGCTTCTCGGATCTCGGTCAATCTGAGCCGGAGGTAACGCTCGGCTTCCTCCTGCTCACCAGTGCCAGTGCTCTCGCAAAGGCGACCGTGTCCCTTGACTCGTTTGTCGATGTGCCAGATGCCGTCTCTTTGGTAGAGACCTGGACTTGTTTTACGCCCCATTTTTTTGAACCTCCTTTGAGCACGGGGCGCTCGCTGCAACGAGTATCCTCGTCCCCACGCTTCCGCTTGTCAATATCGCGCGGTTCCCAACGCGCGACGTACCTGTCTGCCCACTCGTCAAGCTGTAGCCGATCAAAGGCAACGCCCTGCTTGCCGATTGGAATTTGCGTAAGGTGCGGTCTGACCTCCGCATTGAAGCGATTGCGATCCATGCCTAAGTACGCTGGCGCATCCCGAAATCTGAGAAAACGCGGCGGAGCGTCGGACATGGCCTTTCTCAACGGAGACGGGCCACGAACTTGCTCAGAGGTGGCTTCACGGACTCACCGCCTGGTCGTGTGGAGTAGTCGCCGAACTGTTTCGCGCCTTGATGCACAAGTCGCTGCCTGAGTACCTGCAACCACCAGCGAAATTCCTTGCCTCGTCAGTAGGATTTCCAGCCGGTTTCATCTCGCTCCCACTCGTTACCCATGTCGATGAACTGGTCGTAGTATCGCGACGCTCCGACCTTGTCGGGTGCCCCGCACTGTGACGTTTGGGGTCCGGTAAAGCACGTTCTTTCTCACCCTCTTAGTAGCGCGCCGCGCGGCCCAATAGCGCAGCACGCGCCCCGTATTACCGGGGCATTCCGTCCCGCGAGGCGTGTCGCCGCGACATTCCTCCGCCAAACCCGTAGCGCAGAGTCGGTGACGATGCGCGTCAGTGACACGGCTTGCCGACTGTGCCCTGCGATATTGCGTCGGTCGTTGACTGTGTTCGACTGCTGGACTGCATTTCTCGCTTCATACGCAGCTCCATCCTCGCTCGTTAAGCTGATCAGGCTCGGCGGCCCTGTGCCTCCCGCGGCGACTAGGCCGATCTGCTGGTTTGACTGCCATGTTGCGCGCTACCGGAGTGGCGGCAGGCGCCCTGCGGCGCTCTGCGAAGGCATTCCGGCACCTGTCGCTATGGTTCGCCGTCTATCGCC